>DASYJZ010000068.1:0-6498 GCA_035995965.1 Longimicrobium sp.
AACGTGGTGCAGATCCACATCCCGCCGCTGCGCACCCGCCCGGAGGACGTGCCCCTGCTGGCCGAGCACTTCCTCCGCCGCCACGCCGAGCGGCTGAAGGTGGCCACCCCCGGGCTGCCGCGCTCGCTCCTCCCGGTGCTGGCGGCCTACTCCTGGCCGGGGAACGTACGCGAGCTGGAGAACGTGCTGGAGCGCGCGCTGGTCCTCTCCGGCGGGGAGATCGGGATGGAGCACCTGCCGCCGCACGTTCGCACCGGCAAGCAGCTCTTCGAGATCCGCGACGACGAGGGCGACCTCTCCGTGAAGCGCCGCCTCCCCGCGCTGGAGAAGACGCTGATCGCGCGGGCCCTGGAGCGGTGCAACGGCAACCGCACCCGGGCCGCGGAGCTGCTCGACCTCTCCGTGCGCGCGCTCTCGTACAAGATCCACGACTACGGGCTCGAATAGGCTTCTACCGAACGTTTCACGCAGAGACGCGGAGAAACTGAGAGAACGGATCTTGATTTTCTCTCTGTTCCTCCGCGTCTCTGCGTGAAACGGCCGTAGCTGACTCGAGGAAGCGAAAGAGTTGAAGATCTGGATCGACGCCGACGCCGCCCCCCGCGACGTCAAGGAAGTGGTCTTCCGCGCCGCGCGAAGGCTGGAGCTGGAGACGGTGCTGGTGGCGAACCGCCGCCTCTCCCTCCCCCTCGACAACCTCTTCGTCAGCGCCGTGCGCGTGGACGGCGGCCCCGACGTCGCCGACCGCCACATCGCCGAGAGCGCCGCCCCCGGCGACCTCGCCGTCACCGCCGACATCCCCCTGGCCGCGCTCCTGGTCGAGAAGCGCGTCATCGTGCTCACCCCCGGCGGCGAGGAGCTCGACGCCGAGTCCATCGGCGAGCGGCTGGCGGTGCGCGACTTCATGGACTCGCTGCGCGGGGCGGGGGTGGAGACCGGGGGATCCAGGCCGCGCTCCGCGAAGGACACCCAGGCGTTTGCCTCCGCCCTCGACCGCGCCCTGGTCCGCGCCAGGCGGCAGTCCGGGCGCTGACGAGAGCCTTGCGCGGCGCGCGGCGACGCGCTACGGTGCGGACACTCGTTTGAGGCCGTAAGCATCCACAAGTGATCGACGCCGGGGCGCTTCCGGGACGGAGGGAGGGGTGGATGGGGAAGAGGCTGCGAGGGGCGGCGGGGCGGGCGGGGACCTCGCTGCTGGAGGTGGTGACGGCGCTCTCGGTGGCGGGGGTGATCCTCTCCATCGCCGCCCCGCCGCTGCGGCGCCTGCTGGCCACGCTGCGCGTCCAGGCCGCCGCCCGGATGGTGCGCGCCGACCTCGAGTACGCCCGCATGGCGGGGGTGCGCGGGGGGCGCGGCGCGGTGGTGCGCTTCGTCCGCGACCCCGGCTGCGCCTGGGCGGGGAGCCGGGGCGGGCGCGCCTACGAGGTGGCCCCGCGCGCCGCCGCCGGTGCGCCGCGCCCGTCCACGCTGCGCACCCTGGAGGCGGGCGTGTGCTACGACGTGAACAACGCCGACTCGCTCGTCTTCAACTCGCGCGGGCTCCTGGCGCCCTTCAACAACCGGACCATCTGGACGCTTGCCGGCGGCGCCCGCGACTCGGTCACCGTGTCGGTGGCGGGGCGCATCCGCCACCGCGCGCCATGAGCGGCGCCGGGCGCAAAGATTTCCGGGCGGTAAAACATTGCGCTGTTACGCATCCGCGCAGCAGAACGGAAACGCCCGTGTTCACGCGGTTTTTCCCGCGGCATGCCTCTTCCCTGAAGAGGCGGCATGCCGACCACTTTCCGCGCGCGCCCCTCCCGCCTCCGCGACCGCTCCGGCCGTACGCTGATGGAGATGATGGTGGTGGTGGTCATCATCGGGCTGATCCTGGCGATGGCGGGGCCGCGCACCTTCAACTACGTCTCGGCGCTGAGCTCCGGCAGCGCGGCGAGCCAGCTCTCGGCCGACATCGCCTACACGCGGATGATGGCCGTGCGCGAGGGGCGCACCGCCGTGCTCACCCTGACCGATGCGACCACCTACACCATCGTGGTGGAGAACCTCGACGGCACGGTGTTCCGCACGCTGCGCACGGTGCGGCTCGCCAACAGCTTCCCCGGCACCACGGTGGCCGGCGACGGCGGCGTGGGCCGCCTGGCCTTCGACTCGCGCGGCATCCTGAAGGCGAACAGCGCCAGGGGGGTCACCCTCACCCGGGGAGCGCGCAGCCAGCGCCTCGCCATCACCCTGATCGGAAGGGTCACCCGTGACGCCGCGCAATGACCGGCCGCCCGCCGACGCGGGCTTCTCGCTGCTGGAGGTGCTGGTCGCCATGGTGATCCTCTCCGTGGGGCTGCTGGCCCTGGAGGGGGTGGCCGTGGGCGCCGCCCGCACCTCGGCGCACGCCAGCCGCCGCAGCCTGTACACCGCCGTGGCCACCGACGCGCTGGAGCGCACCATGTCGGCGCTGCGCGAGGGGCAGGCCGCGCCCAGCTCCCCCACGCCGGTCACCAACGCCGGCGGGAGGACCATCGCCTACTCCGCCGTGACCATCGTGGACAACGGCGTGCTCGCCGCCCCCTCGCCCCCGCTGCGCCGCTACGACGTGTCGGTGAGGGTGACCCCCGTGAACACCGCGGACGCCGCGGACAGCGTGAGCCTGGTGGCCAGTGTCGTCCAGTAGCCCCTCCTTCCGCCCCCGCGGCCGCGCCGGCTTCACCCTCATCGAGCTGATGGTGGCGCTGGTGATCATGGGGCTGCTCACCACCGCGCTGTGGCAGATCGTGCGCAGCCAGAGCGCCTTCGTGGCCAGCGAGACCCAGCGCGAAGACGCGCAGGACAACGCGCGCGCCGCCCTGGACGTGCTCACCGGCGACCTGCGCGCCGCGCTCCCGCGCGGCGTGGTGCGGGCCGGCGACGCGGAGCTGGAGCTGGCGCTGCCCAAAGCCTGGGGGGTGGCGTGCGGCGGCGGCAGCGCCACGCAGCTCACCGCGGTCTTCCCCCCGCTCCCCACCGACGCCCTGGCGCCCGCCACCACCGCGTCGGGGCTGGTGGTGAACACCTCGGCCGGGAACGTGCCCGACTGGACGCCGCGCCCCGCGGTGGGCGGCGGGCGCGGCTTCGTGACGGCGTCGGCCGCGGCCAACCTCGCCGCGGCGCCGTGCTCGGCCATGGGCGCGCAGGGGGCGGGGCTGCTGGCCTACCAGTTCACCGGCACCAACTTCCCCGTCGCCACCGCCGGCCAGGTGGTGATGCTCTACCAGCTGGTGCGCTACGACGTGGCGCAGAGCGAGGGGAAGTGGTGGCTGCGCCGCAGCACGGGGATGGACAACACCGGCACCACCTTCACCATGACCCCGCTGGCCGGCCCCATCCCCGCCCAGGACTCGCTGCGCTTCACCTACTACACCGGCGCCGCGGCCGTGCAGCAGAACCCGGCGCCCGGGACCGACGTGGCCATCCTCGACAGCCTCAGCCGCATCAAGGTCAAGGTGGTCACGCAGAGCTCGGGGCAGTACCAGGGACGCAGCAACTACGAGCGCGACTCGTCGGCCGTGCTGCTGCGCAACCGCACCGGCTCCCTCCAGTGCTCCGTGGGAGTGGCGGGGGCCCCGTGCTGAACCAACCGGAGAGAGCCATGCCCGTACTCGACCGCTGGGCCCCGACCGCGCTCGACCGCCGCGGGATCGCGCTGCCGGTGGCGCTCCTGGCGCTGGTGGCGCTCACCCTGATGGTGACCACCGTGATGCTCACCTCGGGAAGCCAGGGGGCCGCGGCGACGGCGCACGCGGACGCCACCCAGTCGCTCTACGACGCCGAGTCGGGGCTGCAGAGCTACGTGATCGCACAGGCGACGCAGCAGAACGCGTTCACCGTGGGCGCCTCCACCGTGACCGTGACCGGCACCACGCGGCAGGTGCAGGTCACCCGCGCGCTCCTGTTCAGCCAGGGGGCCGCCCCCGCGCCGATCTTCCGCACCTGGGCGGTGACCGCCGAGGGGATCCGCCGCGACACCGTCTCCGGGCGCGCGGTCACCGCGCTGGTGCGGCAGTACACGCCCAGCAGCAATATCGGGCTCAACATCCAGAGCGCGATCACCCTGGGCGGCGACCTGGACGTGAACGGCAACGCGTTCACCGTGAACGGGCAGAACTCGTGCGGCCAGGGGGCGGGGTACCAGGCGGTGCAGTCGGCGTACAACTCGAACGTGACCACCAACGGCAGCGGCGGCAACAAGTTCAACAACTTCACCGGCGTCTCGAACGGGCAGAACACCACGGGCAAGGCCGCGATCGACTCCACCGGCCTGACCCGCACCCAGCTGGTGAACCAGGTGCTGGGGAACAAGACGCTGGCGTCGATCATCGCCCTGGTGCCGATCTCCAAGAAGTGGTGCTGGACCGGCACCTGCCAGTTCCGCTCGGGGAGCCCCTTGGCGAACCGCCCCCTGTTCTCGGGGACGATGGCCATCACCGACAGCATCGCCGTGGTGGACGGCGGGGGCGGCACGGTGAGCGTCTCCGGCGGCTCGGGGGTGCTGATCATCACCAACGGGGGCGTGTCGCTGGGCGGCAACGCGGTGTTCAACGGCGTCATCATCGTGGAGGGGAACTTCTCCCTGGCCGGCACCCCCACCGTGACGGGCGCGCTCATCAGCCTGGCCATGACCGGCCAGAACGAGATCAACGTCGACACCCAGGACAACAGCGGCATCGCCGGCCACGTGACGGTGCAGTACGACCAGTGCAAGGTGAGCGCGGCCATGAACGCCTTCGCCAGCCAGGCGCAGCCGCCCACGACCTCCAGCACCACGTTCGCGTGGGCCGAGCTCGTGCGGTAAAGGAGCGGAATGTGCGAGCGTCCTTGACGCTCGCACATTCGCGCGCTATCGTTCGCCCATCTCCCCCTCACATCCACGATTAACCCGCAACCGCCACGCCGGCATTGCGGCTCTCCCGAACGGACCTTTCACGCGTCCCATGGTCTCCTTTCTGCGCCGCAACCGCACCACGGTGGGGCTCGACATCGGCAGCGGCCTGATCAAGGTGGCCGTGGTCGACCACTCGGGCCCGGAGCCCGAGCTGGTGCACGCCTCCCACACGCCGCTCCTCCCCGACGCCATCGTGGAGGGCGAGGTGATGGACCCGCAGATCGTGGTGGAGACGCTGCGGCTCCTCTTCGACGCTTCGCAGATCAAGCCGCGCCGCCTGGTGTCCAGCGTGGGCGGGCGCGACGTGATGGTGAAGAAGATCGCCATGGACCGGATGAAGGAGGCCGACGCCCGCGAGGTGATCCGCTGGGAGGCCGAGCAGCACGTGCCGTACGACATGGAGAGCGTGCAGCTCGACTTCCACATCCTGGACCCGCTCGACGACGGCCTGCAGATGAACGTGCTGCTGGTGGCCGCCAAGCGCGAGCTGGTGGAGGGGCGGGTGGGGCTGCTGCGCGACGCCGGGCTCAACCCCGCGGTGGTGGACGTGGACGCCTGCGCGCTGATGAACGCCTTCGAGTTCAACTACCCCGAGGCGCTGAGCGGCGTCGCCGCGCTGGTGAACGTGGGGCACGAGGTGAGCACGGTGAACGTGCTGCAGGACGGCACCCTCGTCCTCACCCGCGACATCCCCTTCGGCTCGCGGCGGCTGCGCGAGGAGCTGCGGCGGCTGCACGGCCTCTCGGCCGAGGAGGCCGAGGCGGTGCTGCAGGGGCGCTCGCAGCGCACGCCCGAGTTCCACGACCTGCTCACGCAGGGCTCCGAGGAGCTGGCGATGGGGGTGGAGCGCGCCGTGGCCTTCCTGGCGGTGGCCGACGCCGGCGGCGGGCTGCAGCGGGTGTACGTGTCCGGCGGCGGCGCCCGCATCCCCGGGCTGGTGGACGTGGTGGCCGCGCGGCTGCGCGCCCGCACCGAGGTGGCCACCCCGCTGCAGCGCCTGCGGGTGCGCCCCGGCGCCGCCTCGGGGATGCCGGTGGACGAGCTGGCCCCCATGCTCATGCTCTCGGTGGGGCTGGCGCTGCGCAACGCGCCATGACCCGCCCGCGACCCGACTCCCCCCACCCGGGGTGCCGCACTTGATCGAGATCAACCTCCTCCCCAGCGGCGGCGCAGGCGCGCGCAGGCCCGTCGCCCGCGCCGGCCGCGGCGTGTCGCTCAACGCCGCCGGGGCCGACCCGCGCGTGGCCGGCCTGGCCGCGGCGGCGCTGCTGCTCGCCGCGCTGGGGGCGTTCACCTTCTGGCGGCAGGGCGCCCACCGCGGCGAGGTGCAGGCGAAGGTGGAGCACGAGCGGCAGGACTCGGTGCGGCTCGCGCGCACCATCGCGCTGATGCGCACCATCGACTCGCGCAAGGACACCATCGAGCAGAAGATGGCGGTGATCCGCAACGTCGACGGGCGGCGCTACGTGTGGCCGCACCTGATGGACGAGATCAGCCGCGCGGTGCCGCCCTTCACCTGGCTCACCAAGGTGGCCGCCACCGCCCCGCCGCCGGCGCCGCCCGCGCCCGCCGCCGCGGCGGCCGCG
>DASYJZ010000069.1:0-4985 GCA_035995965.1 Longimicrobium sp.
CACTCAGCACTTGGCACTTGGCACTTGGCACTTGGCACTTGGCACTTGGCACTTGGCACTTGGCACTTGGCACTTGGCACTTGGCACTTGGCACTTGGCACTTGGCACTTCCCTTCCTCAATCCCCCACTTGCAACACCGCGAGGAAGGCTTCCTGGGGAATCTCCACCGTCCCCACCTGCTTCATCCGCTTCTTCCCCTCCTTCTGCTTCTCCAGGAGCTTGCGCTTGCGGGTGATGTCGCCGCCATAGCACTTGGCGGTCACGTTCTTCCGCATCGCCTTGATGCTCTCGCGCGCGATGATCTTGTTGCCGATCGCCGCCTGGATCGCCACGTCGAACATCTGCCGGGGGATGAGCTCGCGCAGCTTCTCGCTCACGTTGCGCCCGTACTCGTAGGCCTTGTCCCGGTGGATGATCACGCTGAACGCGTCCACCGGGTCGCCGTTGATGAGCATGTCGAGCTTCACCAGCGGGTTCTCCTGGTAGTCCGCGAAGTCGTAGTCCAGCGAGGCGTAGCCGCGGGTGGCGCTCTTCAGCCGGTCGTAGAAGTCCAGGACGATCTCGGCCAGCGGCAGGTCGTAGCTGAGCTCCACCCGCTGCGGGTCGGGGTAGGTCATCCCCTTGAACTCGCCGCGGCGCTCGTGGCAGAGCTTCTGCACCGCGCCGATGTAGTCCGCCGGCGTCATCACCCGCGCGCGGACGTACGGCTCCTCGATGCGGTCGATGGTGGTGGGGTCCGGCAGCGCGCTGGGGCTCTCGATCCAGCGCTCGTCGCCATCCGTCATGTGCACGCGGTACTTCACGTTGGGGACGGTGGTGATCAGGTCCAGGTCGTGCTCGCGCTCCAGGCGCTCCTGGATGATCTCCATGTGCAGCAGCCCCAGGAAGCCGCAGCGGAAGCCGAAGCCCAGCGCCAGCGAGGTCTCGGGCTCGTAGCTGAGCGAGGCGTCGTTGAGCTGCAGCTTGGCCAGCGCGTCGCGCAGCTCCTCGTACGCCTCGGCGTCCGTCGGGTAGACCCCGGCGAACACCATCGGCTTCACCTCCTGATAGCCGGGGAGGAGCTCCGTGGCCCGGTTCCCCGCGTCCAGGATGGTGTCGCCCGAGCGCGTGTCCTGCACCCGCTTGATCCCGGCGATCAGGTACCCCACCTCGCCCGGCCGCAGCTCCTTCAGCGGGTAGCGCCCGAGCTGCAGGTAGCCCACCTCGTCGATCGGGTAGCTGTTGTCGTTGGAGCCGAAGGCGATGCGCATCCCCGGCCGGAACACGCCGTCCACCACGCGGATGCTGGGGACGGCGCCCACGTACTTGTCGTAGTAGCTGTCGAAGATCAGCGCCCGCGCCGGCGCGTCGGCGTCGCCCTCGGGCGGCCGCACGCGCGCGACGATCGCCTCAAGGATCTGGTCGATGCCGATCCCCGCCTTGGCCGAGGCCAGGATCACCTCGTCGGGATCGATCCCCAGCAGGTCCACGATCTCCGCGCGGCGCCGCTCCGGCTCCGCGCCGGGGAGGTCGATCTTGTTGAGCACGGGGATGATCTCCAGCCCCGCGTCCATCGCCAGGAAGAGGTTCGAGAGCGTCTGCGCCTGCACCCCCTGGCTGGCGTCCACCACCAGGATGGCCCCCTCGCAGGCGGCCAGCGAGCGCGAGACCTCGTAGGTGAAGTCGACGTGCCCGGGGGTGTCGATCAGGTTCAACTCGTAGCTCCGGCCGTCGCGGGCGGCGTACTCCATCCGCACGGCGTTGAGCTTGATGGTGATGCCGCGCTCGCGCTCGATGTCCATCGAGTCGAGCACCTGCTCCTTCATCTCGCGCCGCTGGAGCGTGGCGGTGGCCTCGATCAGCCGGTCGGCCAGCGTGCTCTTGCCGTGGTCGATGTGGGCGACGATGCAGAAGTTCCGGATGTGATCTATGCGCAACGTGAACTGCCTTCAGGTCGGGAAAAACAGGGTCAGCAAGCCGCTAAAGCTAGCCCCAAAGCGGCGTCCGGGAAAGCCGTTGCCCCGACTCGCCCGCTTCCGCCGCGCGCCGGGATGGGGTTATCTTCCCGGCTGCCGCTTCTGCAACACGATTTGGAGACGGCTGATACACCGGAGTCCCCGCCGAAGCAGTCACGGGCCTCCGCATACCCCCAACCGAAGACGGCATATGACCCGACACCGTGTCTGCACCCTCGCCGCGCTGGCGGCGCTGGCGGCGCTCGCCGCGGCGCCGGCGGCCGCGCAGGTCCCGCTCGTCCCGCGCGCCTTGGGGATGGGCAACGCCTACGTTGCCGCCGCGCGCGACGAGGAGGCGCTCTGGCTGAACCCGGGGAACCTGGGGCTCCCCGGCTCCCCGCACTGGAGCTTCGGCATCCCCACCCTCTCCGTGGGCGCCGACGTGCTGGGGCTGAAGGTGGGCGACATCCGCGACGTGATCCAGTACCGCAAGCAGACCGACGCGCGCAAGCAGGAACTGCTGAACCGCATCCCCGCCAGCGGCACCGCCCTGCGCGGCGACGTCCGCGTGCCGCTGGTGGCCGCGCAGATCCGCGACTTCGCGGCGGGGGTGTCGTACAACACCATCGGCAGCCACAGCGTGGACCGCGACTTCGTGGACCTGCTCTTCTTCGGCTTCCAGGCCCAGCCCGGCCGCTACAACATCACCCCGGCCGAGACGCAGGGCTTCCGCGCCACCTACTGGGACTTCGCGGCGGCGTACGGCCGGCGCCTCCCGCTGCCGCTCCCGGGGCCGCTCAGCGTGGGCGCCACGGTGCACTACTACAAGGGGAGCAGCGTGGTGCAGAGCGGCGTGTCGCGGGTGGACACCGTGCGCAACGGGCTCGGCATCCCCACCGACCTCCGGGTGACCTACTCGGGCGTGCAGGACAAGGGCGGGAGCGGCTTCGGCCTCGACCTGGGCGCGGCGTTCCGGCCGGTGCCGGGGCTCACGCTCAGCGCCTCGGTGAGCAACGCGCTCAACTCCTTCAACTGGGGCGGCGACCGGCGGCTCAAGACGGCCACGCTCACCAGCGCCGACTACAGGACCGGCGACCTGCAGAGCGTGCTCGACCGCTACGACGCGAGCGAGGCGGCGTACGTCGACGCCTCGGCGACCCCGGTGCAGCGCACGATGGCCGCGAACCTTGGCATCGGCACGGAGATGCCGCGGGTGCTGCGCGCCGGCGCCGCCCTGGAGCCGCGCACCGGGACGCTGGTGTCGGCCGCCTACCAGGACAACCTGAACACCACCCGCATCGGCGGGGTGTGGGACCGGAGCCTGGGCGTCGGCGTGCAGCAGAAGATCGCGTTCATCGCGGCGCGCGTCGGCCTGTCGAGCAACCTCGACAACGGCACGCTGCTGAGCGGCGGGCTCTCGCTGGGCCCCCTGCACCTGGGCGTGGCCAAGGTCAGCGACTCGCGCAACGGTGCGAACAGCAGCGGCTGGATCGCCACCCTCGGCCTCGCCACCGCCAGCCCCACGCGCATGCCGTAGCGCTGCAGGGAGCTTCAGCCGGTGGGATGCCCTATTCCACCTCCCGTGCTGTCGGTATTGGGGGGTGGAATGGGGATACATTGCGCAACGACAAACTACCGGGGTGGATACCACAAGGATAAGTGATATGATACCAGTAGTGTCCCGTTAGAAGTCGAAGAGCTGCAACTGGTTCCCGTTCGCGACCGCGAGGGTGTTCCGGGAGACACGAGCCCGGATCCCCATGTGATAGAGCTTGCCCTCCAGGGCGCGCAGACACGCCTCGATGTCGCGCAGGCTCGCGCGTTACGTGAGTTGGCCGAACGCCACGCAGAGGAAACTGATCCCATCAGCGGAAGCGACGTACCCGAGCGTTGCCCTGGTAGCGTTCGACGCAACGGCGGAACTGATGGTGGGGAGCATGCTCCATCAGCTGAGCGAACACCGTGCGTCCCTCGTTCATCCGCCACTCCTGTGCTAGGGTGTCCAGCAGGATGGCGGCGACACAGCGTCCGCTCAAATCGTGTGCGGCTAGGTGGGCCGCTAACTACCGGTTCACATCAGCTTATAGAAGCATCTACATAGCTGAACGGGACACTACTGATGTGACACAAGAAAGCACGTTCAGACCTAGACCATGTTCACGAACGCCCTGTTCACGAACGAGTCTCCGTCCCAGTGGAGCCAAACCCTTTTGTTCCGCGTTCCGTTTCGTCAGCGATTCCTTGGACCTCGATAATGTCAGGGATGCATCCTAGCTGAAATACGATCTGCGCAACACGTGCACCTCTTTTGATAAGAACTTCCTTTTCCCCGGTATTCCATAACGGTGCGAAGATCTCCCCGCGATAATCGGGATCAATGGTCGAAGGGGAGTATAGAAGAATTACCCCATGATCCCGCGCTAACCCCGATCTCGGCCGGACCTGACACTCGACCTGTGGGGGTAACTCGATCGAGAAGCCAGTTGAAACAAATCGACGCTCGTTTGGCATTAGAATAAAATCTTGCTCAGCAGAAGCAATGTCGAAACCCACCGCCCCCCGTGTTTCGCGGCGAGGCAAGGGAAGATCCGGGTTATTCGGTAGGCGCTGAAACCGTACCTTCAGAGAGTCCACGAGTTCTCCTCTGCTGTGAGTTTAGCGATTTCTTAGCTCTCATCTCCTCGGGATCTTGCAACGCCACGCGCGGCTAGAACCGGGACCGGTTGTGTACTGTCGAGCCTCAATATCGATATCCGCATCGCCGAGTCGCAAGATATTGTACGAATTGTATGGAAATTCACGGCTCAATCTAGAGTTCTTACTCCCGGCACTACCTGCGCCGAGCAGGTAAATCGTATGCTTCAACCCGTCGAGTTTCGTAGGCGTATCATCGTGGCGCCTTCCTCGTGCTACCCGAGAAATTGCCGGCACATGCTGGTGTCCGTGAAGTACGAGTTGAAATTGATGTCTCTGCAGGCCTTCAATGACTCGACCTGCATCAAGAGTAACGCTTACATTAGCGTAGTGCCAATCGGAATTCGGTTCTTCTT
>DASYJZ010000070.1:0-5546 GCA_035995965.1 Longimicrobium sp.
CAGCTCGTGCTCGACGCGCTGCTCGCCGCCGGCGCCCGCGCGGCCGAGCCCGGCGAGTTCACCCGGCGCGCGTATCTCAACGGCAAGCTCGACCTTCTCCAGGCCGAGGCCGTCGCCGACCTAATCGACGGCCGCTCCCCCGCGCTGCACCGCGCGGCCGTGCACCAGATGGAGCGCGGCCTCTCGCGCCGCATCCAGAAGCTGCGCGCCGCGATCATCCACACCGAGTCGCTGATCGCCTACTCCATCGACTTTCCCGAGGAGGACGAGCCGCCTGTGCCGCCCGAGCGCATCCGCGCGGCCGCTGCCGACGTCGTCGCACGGCTCGACGCGCTCCTGGCCACCGCGCCCGAGGGCGAGCTCCTGCGCGAGGGTGCGCTCACCGTCCTGGCGGGCCGGCCGAACTCGGGGAAGTCGTCGCTCTTCAACGCGCTCCTCGGCGCCGAGCGCGCCATCGTCACCGAGGTCCCCGGCACCACGCGCGACGCGCTGGAGGCGCAGGCCTCCGTCGACGGCTACCCCTTCCGCCTGGTCGACACCGCCGGCCTGCGCGAGACGGCGGACAGGGTGGAGGGGATCGGGATCGAGTTCGCCCGCCGCTACCTCGCCGCGGCCGACCTGGTGCTCTTCTGCGTCGAGGCCGGACGCGCGCTCCAGGACGACGAGCGCGAGTTCCTGTGGACGCGCGATCCCGAGCGGACGCTGCTGGTGCGGACGAAGGCGGACCTGCTTCCTGGCGATGGTGACGTGGGGACGCCGGGTGGGGAGATGGACTTCGCCGCCGGACTCCGCTCCGTCACCGTAGCGGCGGTGGAGGGGACGGGGATCGCCGAGCTTCGGGACGCGCTCCTGCGGGTGGCGTTCGGCCACGTGCTCGCCGACCCTGGCGAGGCGCCGGTGGTCACGCGCGAGCGGCACGCCCGCGCGCTCCGCCGCGCGCGCGACGAGCTGGCCGAGTTCCTCGCCGCGCTCGTCACTCGGGTGCCGATGGAGTTCGCGGCCACGCACCTCCGCGCCGCGGCCGGGGCGCTCGAGGACCTCATCGGCGCCGTGACCGTGGACGACGTGCTCAACCGAGTGTTCGGAGACTTCTGCGTCGGGAAGTAGGCCGCTGGGGATGGAAATACGGGGACCGGGGTCGCAAAACCCCGGTCTCTTTTCGCGCAGAATCGATTTTGGGGTGGGGGCCGCACCCGCTACCCTCGCTCCGGCGCCCTCGCGCGTTGTACGCGAAATGGCGAAGCCGTTTTTCTTCGGGTCAGCTTCGGAAAATCAGTGCGCCACGTCGAATCCCGTCGAGTGCGCCGCGAGCGAGGCGGCGAACCGCTCCACCGCGCGGACGCGGGCGTGGGGCGGCCCCTCGTTGAGGAGCCGCTCCAGCTCCGCCAGCGCCGGCTCGGGTCCGCGCGCCTCCACCTCCACCGAGCCGTCGTTCGCGTTCCGCACCGTTCCGTCCAGCCCCAGGCGGATGGCCTGGGCGCGGGTCCACCAGCGGAACCCGACGCCCTGCACCCGGCCCGTGACCCGGAACCCGGCCTCGGCCATCCGGAGCCTAGACGTTCTCCCGGTGGCTCGGCTCGCGGTGCCGCTGGGCGGACCCGCCCTGCACCCCGCCCTGCGCCGTGCCGCCGCGCCCGCCCGCCGCCGACCCGCCGCGGGAATACTGTGAGCCACCACCTCCGGAGGACTGCGACCCGCCGCCGCCTCCGGAGTAGCCCCCACTGCGCCCGCCGCCGGTGGAGCCCGTCCGCCCGCCGCTGCTCCGCGGACGCGAGGGCTGCCCGCTGCCGTACTCGTCGCCGCCGAGGCCGGGGAGGTTCTGCATCACGGAGTTGATCACCCCGTCCTCGGCGCCGACGTTCCGCAGGAAGGCGCGCGCCCCCTGCGCCAGCCCGGCCGAGAGCCCCGCCGCCAGCGCGCCGCGTAGCTCGCCGCGCACCCGCGAGGCGCTCCCCCGCAGGCTCCGCGTGCCCCCGGTGGTGCCGCCCGTTCCGAGCTCGCCGCCGGTGCTCGTGCCGCCGCCGGCGAGCAGGAAGCCCGCCGCGAAGGCCACGCCCAGCGCGGGAAGCGGGTTCTCCTTCAGCCGGTCGAGCCAGCCGCGCTCCTCCAGCGCGCCCTGCGCGCGGTCCGCCAGCGCGCCCACCCGCTCCTTCGCGCGCGACGCCAGGTCGCCCGCCCGGTCCGCCACGTCGCTCGCCACGGTGCGGGCGCGCTCGCCCAGCCCGCTCGCCGCGTCGGCGACCTCGCCGGCTACGTCCTTCACGCGGTTCACGGTGCGCTCGCGCACCCCCTCGTCTGCGCCGGCGTTCGCGTTGAACGCGATCCCGGCGTGCACGTCGGCGCTCCCCGGCGCGTCACCCATCGACATCGAGCGCGTGGTTCCCGCCTCGATCCCGGAGTGGTCGCGGCCGGTGCCGCTCAGGCCAGGTCCCTGCGAACCTGCTTCATCTCGCTCTGCAGCCATTGCTTGTCCTCCTTCAGGGTCTGAAGAGTCTGCTCCGGGGTGATCGAGTCCTGCTTCAGGCGCTTCATGGCGTTCATCACCAGGAAGGCTCCGATCGCCACCAACAGCACGCCCACGATCAAGGCGCCCGCCCAGTACCTGCCCACCGCGTCGCCCAGCAGGAGCACCAGGAACGCCACCAGCACCAGCGCGCCCACGCCGGCCAGCACGGCACCCACCGCGATCTTGGCCGTGTCGCGCGCGACGCTCCTTACGTTGTCGCGCAGCTCCGCCTTCGCGAGCGCCATCTCCTGGCGGACGAGCGTAGCGCTGTCCTGCGCGAGCTGCCGGAACAGGTCGCCGAGCTGCGGCTCGGCCGCGGGGGTGCGGCCGTCGCCGGGGACGGCCGTGATCACCGGCTGGGTCTGCACTCGCTCCGCCATGGTCGCCTCCCGTTTAGCGGATGAGCTTGCCGACGATGTAGCCCGCGCCCACCGCAGCCACGACCGCCTGCAGCGGATGCTGGCTCACGATGCGGCCCAGGTCGCGCTGCAGCGTGTTCACGTCGTTGTCGCGCAGGAAGCGCGCGACGGACTCGAGCGTGTCGGCCGCGCCGGACGCCATCCCCTGCGCCTTCGCGCCGAGCCCCTTGTTGGGCACGCGGTCGGCCAGGTCGTCGATGCGCTGCGCCACGTCTTCGAGCTGGTCGGCGGCATCGTCCAGCAGGCCGTCCGCCCGACCCTGCAGCTCCTGCAGCGTGTCCGCCAGCCCGCCTCCGCCGGTGCCGCCCAGTCGGTTCGATGTGCCGGACGACGTCCCGGTCGCCGTGCCGCCGCCCCCGCCGAACTCCGGCCGGTTGGCCGACCCCCCCGCTGTCCCGCTGCTCCCCAGCCCGCTGCTCCCACCCAGACCGGAGCTGCCGGCGGTCGACCCGCCGAGACCGCTGCCGCCGGTGGATCCCCCCAGCCCACCGCTCCCGGTGGTTCCGCCGAGCCCGCTGCCGCCGCTCGTTGAACCCAACCCACTGCCGCCCGTGGACCCGCCCAGCCCGCCGCTCCCCGCCGCGCCGCCGAGGCCGCTCGCCGCGCCGGTCGACCCGAGGCCGCTGGTCCCGCCGCTCGTCCCACCCGTGCTGCTCCCGCTGCTCGAGCCGAAGGCGTTCCCCGAGCCGGCGGAGCCGCTGGTCGAACCGGAGGTCCCGCTGCTCTGGCCCAGACCGGGTGAGCCGTCACCGAGTCCCGATCCGCCCCCGACACCCCCGGCGCCGATATTGTCTTGCATGCTTTGCCTCCCGGTTGGCTAGGTTCCCGTCGTCATGGGGGATTTTCGCGGGGGTGCAATGGGTGTGCCGTTGCGGAAACGCAAGCGGCGGCGTGGCGTCGCGATGATGGGGTCCCGGCCGAGAGGCATCCCAGGGTATGTTCCACGTGGAACATCTCTTCAGGATGCCGGTAATCGGGCTCGCTGACGTTATTATACAGGCAGGTCACAAAATCCTTTGGTGGCGCGCGAAATGGCAGCAGAAAACGAGTTCGACGTGATCGTGATCGGCGGCGGGCACGCCGGGGTGGAGGCTTCGTCAGCCGCCGCCCGCGCCGGCGCGCGCACGCTCCTGGTGACCGCGAACCTCGAAGCCATCGGCCAGATGAGCTGCAACCCCGCCATCGGCGGGATCGCGAAGGGCACCGTCGTCCGCGAGGTGGATGCGCTCGGCGGGGTGATGGGGCTGGCGACGGACCGCGCGCGCATCCAGTTCCGCATGCTGAACCGCTCGAAGGGCCCCGCGGTCTGGGCGCCACGCGCGCAGTGCGACCGCGGGCTCTACCCGCGCGCCGCGCGCGCGCTGCTGGAGCGGCACGAGAACCTGGAGTTCTTCCAGGGGATGGTGGGCTCCCTGCTGATGGACGGGAGCCGGGTCGCGGGAGTGCGGACGGAGAGCGGATTCGAGCTCCGCGCGCGCGCCGTGGTGCTCACGGCCGGCACCTTCCTCCGCGGCCGCATCCACGTCGGGCGCGCGCCGGGGGTGCCGGCGGGGCGCGCGGGTGATCCGCCCTCGGTGCGACTGGCGGAGCAGATGGAGGCGCTGGGGCTGGAGGTCGCGCGCTTCAAGACGGGCACGCCGCCGCGCATCGACGGCCGCTCGGTCGACTTCTCCCGGACGGAAGAGCAGCCGGGGGAGCTCCCCGAGTACCGGCTCTCGGTCTGGGAGCGCGCGCCGCTCCTCCCGCAGCGGCCGTGCTGGGTGACGTGGACGGGCGAGCCGCTGCGGGACCTGGTGCACGGCCACCTCTCCGACTCGGCGCTGTACGGCGGCGAGATCGCGGGGCGCGGGCCGCGCTACTGCCCGTCGATCGAGGACAAGATCGTGAAGTTCCCGGACGCCGCGCGCCACCAGGTCTTCCTGGAGCCCGAGGGGCTGGAGACCACGGAGCTGTACGTGAACGGCCTCTCCACCTCCCTCCCGGCGGACGTGCAGCTCTCGATGCTGCGGACGATCCCCGGGCTGGAGCAGGCACGGATGACGAAGGTGGGGTACGCGATCGAGTACGACTACTACCCCCCGCACCAGCTCCGGCCCACGCTGGAGTGCAAGGCGCTGGATGGCCTCTTCCTGGCCGGCCAGGTGAACGGCACCACCGGGTACGAGGAGGCGGCGGGCCAGGGACTGGTCGCCGGCGCGAACGCCGCGTTCCACGCGCTGGGCCGCGAGCCGCTGATCCTGGAGCGCGACCAGGCCTTCGTGGGCGTGCTGGTGGACGACCTGGTGACGCGGGGGACGGACGAGCCCTACCGGCTGTTCACCTCGCGCGCCGAGTTCCGGCTGGTGCTGCGGCAGGACAACGCCCTGCAGCGGCTGGCCCCGCTCGCCGCCGCGCGCGGCCTGCTGAGCGGCGCACAGCACGACGTGCTGGAGCGCCGGCTGGAGCTGACGGAGCGGATCGGGGGATGGCTGCGGTCGACCAACGCGTCGCCCGAGCAGGTGAACGGGCTGCTGGCGGACGCCGGCTCGGAGCCGCTGCGCGAGCCGTCCCGGCTGGCGAAGATCCTCCGGCGTCCGGGCGTGGCCGCGGAGGCGCTGGCCGCCGCGGTTGGCGGCGCGCCC
>DASYJZ010000071.1:0-2784 GCA_035995965.1 Longimicrobium sp.
GGCTCGCCGTACTCAGTGGATTGGCGCTGCTCCAGCCCAGACAAGATCGTCTCGCGCGGAGACGCTGAGACGTAGAGACGCAGAGGAAGCGCGCGGCTTTCTCTGCGTCTCCGGGATCGACACAGACGGCGCGGCACCCACCTGGGAGCCGCGCCGGTTCTCTGCGCCCGATGTCCACTTTAGGTAACGCAACATACTCTAGGATGCGCCCCCCTTGTGCCAAGGAATGGATTGTGGTATTGTTGTCCGCACAGTATCTGTCTCGATACGTGTGTTTCCGCAGCC
This sequence comes from Longimicrobium sp., assembly GCA_035995965.1. Taxonomy (GTDB): domain Bacteria; phylum Gemmatimonadota; class Gemmatimonadetes; order Longimicrobiales; family Longimicrobiaceae; genus Longimicrobium. The sequence continues at coordinate 286 of DASYJZ010000071.1, forward strand.
ACCCTCCTCCGCAAACCTTTCGGGGAAAACCAGTCATGCAGCTCCACACCCTCCGTCGGCTCGCCGGCGGTATCGTGCTGTGCGCAGTCACCTTGAGCGCCTGCTCGGACGTCCCCCTCGCCCCTGCGGCGGCGCGTTCCGTCGACCAGGAGCTGATCGAACGGATTGGCGCCATGGGGTTCCGCGCCGACCAGGTCGTGGACGAGGGAGACCACTTCCGGGTGGAAGGCGACGTCATTATCCTCAAGCGCGACCTCACGGGGATCCGCCTCAGCCGCGCCGCGGCGCCGGGCGGGCCCCTGCACCAGTGGTACACCGACAACCTGGTGAGCCAGGCGAACATGGCGGGCGGGCTGCGCGTGAGCCTGAGCGGGATCTCGAGCAGCAGCGACTGGACCGCCGCCGCGCGGAGCGCCCTGAGCGCCTACAGCGGAGGTTCCGGCAGCAAGATCGTGCTGGTGGAGGGCTCGCCCGCCGACATCACCTTCTCCTTCGCCGCGCTGGGCACGGGCGTGATCGCCACGGGGAGCTTTCCGGCGAGCGGGCTTCCGGGGAGCACGGTGACCATCAGCAGCGCCTACACGACGCCCCTGAGCGCGGCGCAGAAGACGTGGGTGATGGTGCACGAGCTGGGGCACACCCTGGGGTTCCGGCACTCCAACTGGCAGGCGAACGGCGAGACGACCACGCCCTTCGGCGCCAGCCAGGTGCCGGGCACGCCCTCCAGCGACCTGGCCTCGGTGATGCGGATCACCCCCGCCACCAACCCCACGTGGAGCGGCTTCAACAGCTACGACGCGGCGGCCAACGCCTATGCGTACCCGGCCCCCGCGCCCGCGCTCACGGCCGACGCGCGCGACCTGGGCGGCAGCGCCCACCTGGTGTGGTCGGCGGTCTCCGACGTCTCCGGCTACCAGGTGTACCAGCACGTCTCCACGTACGAGGTCGCGGATGCCACGCCGCCGGCGGTGGGAGTCGGCACCGCGAGCATAGCCGTCTACGACCTGGGAACGGTGACGACGGCCTCGTACACCTCGACGGACACGTACGTCGGCAACACCTGCACCCGCGACTACCACGTGGAGTACGAGATCGTGCCGGTGTACCCGAGCGGGAAGACCGGTCCGTCCACCACGTCGCGGCAGTACTGCTGAGCCCAGCCTGAAAAAGAATCGGTCTCACACGGGGTCAACGGTGTCAACGGTGACCATCAACCCCGCTGACCCGTTGACCCCGTGTGATACCGATTTCCGAAATCGATTGTGCAAAGGGACGTCATCCCGAAGGCGCCGCCGCTCTATACCTGAACCAACGCTGAACCGTGACGGCGCCGAGGGATCTAATACCAGATTCGGGGATTGACTGTGCGTTCCTGGAGCGTATCGATGGGCCGACTATAGATCCTTCGGCCTGCCAAGTCTTTGCCGGATAGAAGGATGAGACGTGGCCGGCCTCAGGATGACGTCTTTGGGTTCTTGCACGAATGCACACTTGATCAGCAGGATCGGTATAAGACCTGTCGCCGCGACGAAGCCGACATCATCGCGGCGGAAAGTCTAGATCCCTCTGGTGCCGCCAGGCGTTGGTGACGCGTCCAGGCCGGCGCAGCGGCACCGCTCGGGATGACGTCTCAAGGGTTGGAGCGGATGCACAGACATTCTGCGAAATCGGTATGAGGCCGATTCTGCGCGTGAGAATGCTGTTTCCGGCTTGCTTCAGATGCTGCGGACGGGGAGCGCGACCACGTCGTCGACCTGCATGGTCTCGTGGACGAGGAAGGGCTCGCCGTACTCGGTGCGGATGAGCGAGCCGTAGCGGGCGGCGTGCATCCGCACCTGGTCGTAGAGGGGCCGGTCGCCGCCGGGGAAGACCTCGCCGCCCCACGTCTTGCCATCGAACTGCGACGCGTAGCAGCGCATCGCCTCCAGCTTGGTCTCGATGAAGGGGGTGATGTCGACCACGAAGCTCGGCTTCACCGCGTCTTCGCGGTAGGTGAGGGTGTAGAGCAGCTTGTGCGGGCGGTGCGGCTCGCCGGGCGCGTCGTACTTCGCCAGCCCGGCCAGGAAGCAGGCGTCGTAGGCGAGCTGCGAGGCGACGCGGTGGTCCGGGTGGCGCCCGGTGACGTAGGGGAGGATCACCACGCGGGGGCGGAAGGCACGCACGTAGCCGGCGACCAGCCTGCGCGTGTCGTCGTCGTTGCGCAGCCCCGCGTCCGGAAGCCCGGCGTTGCGCCGCGCGAGCACCCCCATCACCCTGGCCGCCGCCTCGGCCTCCTCGCCGCGGAGCTGGGCGCTCCCGTCGGTGCCGCGCTCGCCCATGGTGAGGTCGAGGATGCCGGTGCGGTACCCCTGCGACGCGGCACGCGCCATGGTCCCTCCCACCAGCAGCTCCACGTCGTCGCGGTGCGCGGCGATGGCGAGCAGGTCCACGGGGGGCGCGAGCGGTTCGGTCACGTACAGTCCGGGGCAGGAGGACGAGGGCGTTGCGCGGCGCACACTG
>DASYJZ010000072.1:0-4133 GCA_035995965.1 Longimicrobium sp.
GTGAGAGCCCGCAGTTGCGGCGCCATCGGCCGCAACTGAAAGCGGGGAATGGAGATACGGCGCCGGATGCGTTCATCCGTTCCCAGCCGTCTTGCATTCGTCCACGACTCCCGCAGAACGCAGTGCGCATCCCCCTCCGCCCTTCCTCCAAAAACGTCTAAACCCCTTTATTTGCTGAGGTTTAAGATGGATGTAGAGGACGGAATGCATCCTGCCTTTTCTGGGGGCATCGATCCCCCGACTCAGAAGCTTCCCCTGCGACGGCGGCACCCCTGGCGCGCCGCCGAAGAAGGTGCATCATCCCATGCGTCATCCGCTCCGCAACCGCCCGCTCGCCGCGTGGCTCGCCTGCGCCGCGCTCGCCGCCCTGGCCGCCTGCTCCGACGCCGGGGTGAGCCCCGCCGGGCCGGACACGCGCAAGCTGCCCAAGCCCTCCCAGCCGCCCCCGGTGGACACCACGACCGCGACCGCGCGCCCCTTCTACGCCGGGGCCTACCTGGGCGACGCGAACAGCACGCCGCAGACGATCGCCGCCGCCATCCGGAGCTTCGGCGCGCTCACGGGCAAGCAGCCCGCGCTGGTCAAGACCTTCCACTCGCTGAGCTGCGACTTCACCGCCGCCGGCTGGTGCGGGCAGGTGCTCCGCGCCGCCGCGTCCACCGGCGCCACCAACTACGTGGCGCTCGACCTGAAGTGGACCGGCGCCCCCTCCGGCGGCGTGCTCGACGCGATCGCCGCCGGGCAGGCCGACGCCCGCCTGGTCGCCGTGGCGCAGGGGATCAGGTCCGTCGGCGCGGTGGTGATGCTGGAGCCGGGGTGGGAGATGAACGGCAACTGGAGCTACGCCTGGCAGGGCGTGCTCAACGGCAACGACGCCGGCGCCCCGGCGAAGTACGCGGCCGCCTGGCGCCACGTGGTGGACGTCTTCCGCGCGCAGGGCGCCGACAACGTGCGCTGGGTGTTCAACCCCAACGTGGGCAACGCGCTGACCCACACCGCCAGCGGCGCCACCAGCTGGAACTGGTACGCCAACTACTATCCCGGCGACGCGTACGTGGACTACGTGGGCGCGCACGGCTTCAACGGGCCCTCGGTGTGGGGCGGGAGCTGGCAGGGCTTCGACGCCATGACCGACGGCGCCGGCGCCGACTTCATGCTCTCGGACCTGGCGTCGCGCTACCCCACCAAGCCCATCATCATCGGCGAGTTCGCCACCCAGGAGGGGAGCGCGGGGCAGAAGGCGCAGTGGATCACCGACGCCTACCAGCGCATGCGCGCCAACCCGCGCGTGGCCGGCGCCGTCTGGTTCAACGCGAACAAGGAGGCCGACTGGCGGATCGACTCGTCCGCCGCCTCGCTGCAGGCCTTCCAGGCGGCGATGGCGGAGGCCGGCGTGCAGACCGCCTTCGCCCCCGTGGCCGCCAGCGGCGCGAAGCTCGCCTCGCGCTGAGCGCCGCTCATCCGGCGGCGCGCGGAAGTCCGCCCGCCCGCCGGGTTTCGGTGAAAGCATGCGGCGCCGCACGGTCAAATCCGTGCGGCGCCATCGTTTGTGCGTGCACCACCCGTTTACGGCACGGCACGTTTCTGGCATCCGGCGCCCTTTCCCCTGCTGCACCATTTTGTCGCAGGGGGACCCGTTCGTCCGACACGCTCGTCGGCGCATCGGGACAATGCCGGCCGGGAACCCGAGAAGAGCACATCCGCCGCGAGGCGGAGCCGCAGAGCCAGGGGTCTACGGGCACGCGCGCCGCAGACAGCCCAGCCGCCGAAGGTGAGTTGAATGAAGCGGAAGCACGCCCCACCCGTCCTCTCCCCCTCCGTGGCCCCCCTGCGGCGCCGCCCGGTCAACGCCGTCCCCCAGCTCCCCGAGCGCCAGGAGCGGCTGATCCGGCTGATCGCCGTGGTCGCGCTGGCGTACTGGACCTACTACATCGTCTGGCGCTGGGGGTTCACGCTCAACTGGAGCGCGCCCTGGTTCTCCGTTCCCCTGGCGCTGGCCGAGACCTGGGGGCTGGTGAGCGGCTTCATCATGGTGCACTCGGTCTGGCGCATCCGCCACCGGCAGCCGCTCCCCGCGCCGCCGGGGCTGGCGGTGGACGTGTTCATCACCTCGTACGACGAGCCGCTGGAGGTGATCCGCCGCACCGCCATCGGCGCGCGCGCCATCCGCTATCCCCACCTGACCTGGATCCTGGACGACGGCAAGCGCGACGAGGTGAAGGCGCTGGCCGAGGAGCTAGGGGTGGAGTACCTGCGGCGGCCCACCAGCGAGCACGCCAAGGCGGGGAACCTGAACCACGCGCTGGCGCACACCCGCGGCGACTTCATCCTGCAGCTCGACGCCGACCACGTTCCGCTCCCCCAGATCCTGGACCGCGTGCTGGGCTTCTTCGCCGAAGACCCGAAGCTGGCCTTCGTGCAGACGCCGCAGGACTTCTACAACACCGACGCCTTCACCTACAAGGTGAACGAGGCGTCGCAGCGCATCTGGGAGGAGCAGCGCCTCTTCTTCGGCGTGATCCAGCCGGGGAAGGACTCCATCAACGGCACCTTCTTCTGCGGCTGCAGCGCGGTGATCCGGCGCCAGGCGCTGGACTCCATCGGTGGCTTCAGCACCACCAGCATCACCGAAGACATCGAGACCTCGCTCAAGCTGCACGGGGCCGGGTGGAACTCGGCCTTCTACGGCGAGAGCCTGGTGTACGGGCTGGCGGCGCACTCGGCGGTGGCGTTCCACACCCAGCACCTGCGCTGGGGGCAGGGCGCCATGCAGGTGATCAAGCGCTTCAACCCGCTCACCTTCCCCGGGCTCACGCTGCACCAGCGCATCTCCTACTTCGGCTCGCTCACCGCCTACGTGGGCGGGGTGCAGAAGCTGGTGTTCTTCGCCGCACCGCTGCTCTTCTTCTTCACCGGCGTGCTCCCGGTGCGCGCGCTGAACGCCGACTTCATGCTGCACTTCGTCCCCTTCCTCCTCCTCAGCTTCCTGCTGAGCGAGGTGCAGGCGCGGGGGCGCACCAACACCTGGGCGGCCGAGCGCTTCCACATGGTGAAGTTCTGGACCTACACCCGGGCGGTGTTCTCCATCTTCAGCCCCAGGCCGCGCAAGTTCAACGTGACGCCCAAGGGGGCGGGGCACGTGCCCTTCCGCATCTACGCGCCGCACGTGGTGCTGATGGCGCTCACCCTGCTCGCGGTGGCCTGGGCCACGCTGGCGAGCGCCGCCGGGTGGATCGACTACCCTGGCTACGGGTGGGGATCGCTCTCCTTCATCTCCAACGGCTTCTGGGCGGCGGTCAACTTCTCCCTGGCCCTCGCCGTGGTGCGCATGAGCCGCCGCATCCGCCAGCAGCGCCACGACCACCGCTTCCGCGGCAGCTTCCCGGTGGGCGTGCGGGTGGCACGCGAGGGCGGGCGGGTCAGCCGCGCGCACGTGGCGCTGGCGCAGGACCTGAACCCCGGCGGGATGAGCTTCCGCTCCACCCGCCCGCTGGAGCGCGACACCGACCTGCGGCTCACCCTGCAGCTCAGCACCGCCACGGTGAACGTGAAGGGCACCGTGCTGCGCTGCGAGGGGGACGACCCGGAGAGCGGCACCCACCGCGTGGGCGTCGCCTTCCAGGAGCTGCCGATGAACGTGCGCGACCAGATCGAGCTGCACTGCACCCAGCACGCGGTGCCGCTGGAGCAGTCGCTCTACCGGCTGGCCGGCGCCGGGCTGGGGGTGCTGGAGAAGCCGTTCACCTGGGTGCTCAGCACCCGCCAGGGCCGCCGCAAGCGGGTGAACCTCCCCGCGCGCATCACCGTGGGCGTGCAGAAGGCCGGCGGCCGCAGGCGCGAGCAGGTGGCGCTGCTGGAGGAGGTGAGCGAGGGCGGCGCGCGGCTGATGATCGACACGCCCTTCCCGCCGGGAACGCCCATCGAGTACCACGTCCCCGGCACCGCCATCCGCGGGCGCGGGCGGGTGGTGTTCGCCCGCGCGCTGGAGACGCCGCTGGGGGTGAGCTTCGCGGTGGGCGTGGCGCGGCAGCCGGAGCCCGCCGCCGGCGCCGGCGCCGGACGGGTGCGGCGGGCGCCCGCCGCGGCGCCGGCGGACGCGGCGGTGGCGTGACGTGGTGTACTTCGGCGAGCTC
>DASYJZ010000073.1:0-4567 GCA_035995965.1 Longimicrobium sp.
TGTTCCGCGACCGGTTCGCGGACCCGCAGGAGCTGCGCGCTTCGACGGTTCCCCGCGTGAGCCAGGCACCCTGAACTGCCGTTTCACACGGAGACGCAGAGGAACCGAGAGAACTGCTTTTGACGTTCTCTCGGTTCCTCCGCGTCTCCGTGTGAAACGGCAGTTGTCAGTCTGTGATCGCGCCCCAGACGGCGTCGGTGTCGGACAGGTCGGGGAAGACGTGGTCGGGACCGCACGCGGCGAGCTCGTCCAGCGCGTGGCGGCCGGTGGCGGTGGCGATGGTGCGCACGCCCAGGTGGGTGCCGCACGCCACGTCCTTGGGCGTGTCGCCGATGATCACGATCTCCTTCCCCGCGTAGTCCACGCCCGTGAGGTGGCGCGCCCGCTCCACCGCGATGGCCGGGAGCTCGGGGCGCTCGGCGTGGTCGCTGCCGTACGCGCCCACGCGGAAGCGCTCGAAGCGCAGCCCGGCCGCCTGGACCTTGATGCGCGCGCCCGCCGCGATGTTCCCCGTCAGCAGCCCCAGCACCGTCTCGCCGCCCTCGGCCTCTACGCGATCGACCAGCCGCCGCACGCCGGGGAGCGGGTGGATGCGCATCTCCCGCACCTCGCGGTGCAGGTTCTCCACGTAGCGGAACCAGAGGGCGGGGAGCCCGGCGTCGATCTCCCGGTCGTCCAGCCCGTCGGCGCGCAGCAGGTCGCGCACGATCTCGGGGTCGGTGCGTCCCCCGAACGCGTAGCCGTTGATGGGCCCGGTCGTGCCGAACACCTCCATCAGCGCCGCGTGGATCGCCCGCTTCCCCGCGCCGTCGGCGGAGAGGAGGGTGCCGTCAATGTCGAATAGGACCAGCCGCCGCATGCTCGCCTTCCCCACGTAGTTCGGACATAGCATCGACGCGAACGGCCCCGGTGCGTGCTCACCGAGGCCGTCCGCCGACCCGGGAATCCCGGGCCTGATCAGTCTAACCGCGGCATGTGCCGCTGGCAATTCCGTGCGGTTTGAGTCACGCCGGGGACGCGGCGCCGAGCGGGAACGCCTTCGCGTGCCAGGCGTCGCGGAACGGCCGCTCCCACTTCCCCGCCCGCAGGTCGCCGACGGTGGCGACGGTGTTGTCGAACACCACCGTGTCCTCGCCGACCGCGCCCTCCAGGGCCAGGCGCCGGAACTCGGCGCGCTCGGTGGAGCGGACGGCGCCTCCAGAGTCGCGGTAGAGCACGAGCGAGGCGGTGCGGCGCAGCTCCGTGCCGATCGTCTCCTCCACCTCGCCCAGCGTGTGGAACAGCGAGTCGATGGAGCAGCCGGAGACGCCGGTGGCGCGCTCGTCCGCCGCCACCAGCAGGAACTGGCCGTGGCGAAGGTCGCGCGCCCCCAGCACCGGCGCGCCGTGCGCCGCCCAGCGCTCCAGGAAGCCGTCGACGCGCGCCAGCAGCGCGTCGGCGTGGTCGGCGTCGAGCGGGCTCGGGGCGGCGAACACCCAGAGGCGGGCGTCGTCGGGCATGCGGTCGAAGGATGTCGCGGGCATGAGGGTCACTCCCAGTGAGATTCGGTGCACCCGGAATCTACATCCCCGTGCAACCCTCCCGCGACTATTCAGCCGAGGCGGCGATGTCGCGGAGGTTGTCAGCCGTGAGGCGGTAGGTGTACCATTCGGTCATCCGCCGCGCGCCGAGCTTGTCGTAGAAGTCGATGGCGAGCTGGTTCCAGTCGAGCACCACCCACTCCATCCGCCCGCAGCCGCGCCGCTCCGCCTCGCCCGCCAGGTAGCGGAACATCGCCCGGCCGATTCCATGGCGGCGCGCGTCCGGCAGCACGAACAGGTCCTCGAGGTAGAGCGTGGGCAGCGCCAGGAACGACGAGTACGTCTCGCAGGTGATGGCGTACCCGGCGGCGCGTCCCTCCACCTCGGCCATGTACACCTGGACGCGGTGCGGATCGGGCCCGAACGCGTCGTTCATCAGCCGGCCGCGCGCCTCCGGCGTGGGGCGAGCGAGCTTCTCGTAGTCCGCGAGCGCGTCGACCAGGCCCAGCCAAGTCTCGGCATCGGCCGGGGTCGCGGGGCGCACCGTCACCTCTGCCATCGGTTCATCCGTTCGAAGTCGACGCTGCCGGAACGGGCGGAAGCTACGCGCGGGAATGGAGATGGAGCAACCTTCACCGAGGGGTGGCAGCGACGGCCGCCCTCGGTGTCCCGCCGCGGGACAGCGGTCACCAGATGTTTCGGAGCGGGACGTAGCCGCTGGAGCCTCGGCTGCCGCGGTTCCATCCTCCCGTCGAGCGAACGCCCCTGCACCGACGGCCTCCGCATCCCTCCGCCACGGCCATAAACGCCACCCTTGCAACGGCTTGCCACACCCGTGACTCCATCCCCCGAAAAGCAGTGCCGCGAGCATCGGGACTCCGCGCTCGCGTCCCGGCTTCCGGCACCGGGCTTGATGATGGGTGAAGTCGCTCCCTCACCCTCGTCTCCCCTCGTCGCGGCCGTGCAGACGATGCGCATCGTCCCGTCGAGCGGCGATGGAGGTCCGGGCGCCGGCTGGCTCGGAGCGGTGTGCGGGTGAGCCCGCGCGTGGTGCAGGTGAGCGCCGTGCGCGACCCGCGGCTCCGCACCGGGGAGGAGATCCTCGCCGCGTGGCGCGGGGTGGAGATGACGGCCCGCGCCGCGGCGGACGCGGGGTTCGACACGCGGGTGGTGCAGGCCGCCTGGCGCGACGAAGAGCTGGTGCGCGACGGCATCCGCTACCGCTTCGTCCGCGAGCGGGAGGGGGCGATGGGACGGGTGCTGCGGCGCCTCCGTCCCCGCCTCGCCACCGCCGTGCGGGAGCTGCGGCCCGCGGTGGTGCACGTCCAAGGGCTCGGATTTCCGCACGCACATCAGGTCCGCGGCGACGGTGCCGTGGTGCTCGCGCAGGACCACCTGGACCGCGTGCCCGCCGGATGGAAGCGGACCGGGCGGCGTCACGCGCTGCGGCGCATCGACGGTGCGCTGTTCACGGCGGCCGAGATGGCGCTCCCGTTCGTCGACGCCGGGGTGCTGCGCGCGGGAATCCCCGTCTACGAGGTGCTGGAGGCGACGTCGGCGTTCACCCCCGGCGACGTGGAGGAGGCGCGGAAGCGGACGGGGCTCGGCGGCGACCCGTGCATCCTCTGGCTGGGCCACCTGGACGCCAACAAGGATCCGCTCACCATCCTCGACGCCGTGTCGCGCGTGCTGCTGGGCCTCCCGGGTCTCCGCCTGTGGATGTGCTTCGGCAAGGCGCCGCTGGAGCCGCAGGTGCGCGCCCGGCTCGCCGCCGAGCCGGAGCTGGCGGCGCGGGTGACGCTGCTGGGGCGGGTGACGCACCCCGAGGTGGAGCACCTCTGCCGGGCGGCCGACCTGCTGGTGCAGGGAAGCCATCGCGAGGGGACCAGCTACGCCCTGCTCGAGTCGCTGGCGTGCGGCTGCACCCCGCTGGTGACGGACATCCCGCCGCTGCGGCGGATGACCGGCGGCGGCGCGGTGGGCGGCCTCTTCCGGCCCGGCGACGCCGTGGGGCTGGCCCGCCTGCTGGAGTCGTTCGGCGCCCGCCCGCGGGCGGAGCTGCGGCGGGCGGCGCGCGCGCACTTCGAGCGGCACCTCTCCCCGGCGGCGCTCAGCCGCGAGCTGGGCGCGGCGTACGAGGCGGCGGCGAGGCGCCGGTGAAGGTGGCGATGGTGGTGCCCGGCGGGGTGGACCGCAGCGGCACCGAGCGCGTGATCCCCACCCTGCTCGCCCTGGTCGAGCGCGTGGCGGCCGAGCACGAGCTGCACGTCTTCGCGCTGACGCAGGAGGCGCGGCCCGCCACCTGGCGACTGCTGGGGGCAACGGTGCACAACGCGGGGACGCGGCGGCCGTCGCTGCGCGCGCTGCGCGACGTGCTGGCGGAGCACCGGCGGGCGCCGTTCCACGTGCTGCACGGCGTATGGGTCTCGCCGGGGCTGGTGGCCGGTGTCGCGGGGAAGCTGCTGCGCCGCCCCGTGCTGCTGCACCTGGTGGGCGGCGACGTGGCGGCGCTCCCGGAGATCGGCTACGGCCTCCAGCGCTCGCTCGCCGGCCGCCTCCGGCTTCGCGCCGCGGCGAGGCTGGCGTCGCACGTGACCGCGAACAGCACGCACGCGGTGCGGCTGGCGGCGGAGCGGGGGATCGAGGCCGCGCGGGTGACGTACGGGGTGTCGGTGCGCGACTGGCCGGCCCTCGCGCCGCGGCGCCGGGAACCGGGGGCGGAGGCACGGCTGCTCTTCGTCGGCAGCCTGAACCAGGTGAAGGATCCCTGGACGCTGCTGCGCGCCGCCGCCGAGTTGCAGGCGCACGGCCTCGACTTCAGGCTGGACGTGATCGGCGGCGACACGCTCGGCGGCGAGGTCCAGCGGGAGGCGGCGACGCTCGGTGTGGGCGACCGGGTCCGCTTCCACGGCTTCCTGCCGCAGCGCGACCTGCGGCCGTGGATGGAGCGCGCGGACGTGCTGCTGGTGACGTCGCGCCACGAGTGCGGGCCGATGGTCGCGTTGGAGGCGGCGCTGGCCGGCGTGCCGACCGTCGGCACGCGCGTG
>DASYJZ010000074.1:0-8076 GCA_035995965.1 Longimicrobium sp.
GGCCAGCCGAGCGGCGTGCGGCTCCAGATGCGCCCCTTCAGCTTCTTCATCTCCCGGAACAGGCCGCGCACGTCGTAGGGCTTCGCGCCGTGCTCGGCGACCGCCGAATCCAGCCGCTCCTGCGCGATGCGGCGCACCCGCTCGGCCACGCGCAGAACGGCGTCGCGGTCGGGGTGCTCCAGGTCGGTCTCGCCCTCCTCGCCCAGCAGCGCGCGCACGTCCACCGGGTCGCCCACCACGAACACCATGCGGCAGGGAAAGGCCAGGTAGAACACGAACGGGAAGAGCGCCGCCGCGAACACGGTGGGGATGGGGAAGAAGGGGAGCCCCACCGCCTTGCGGAAGATGGCGTTCAGCCACTCGAAGGTCACGCTGGTCGGGTTCACCCACTCCGCGTTGACGACCGCGACCGTGTGGACGGGGGCCCGGTGCTTGGCCGCCAGCGCCACGAAGCTGCTGTGGAAGTGCTGCAGCTGGTAGCGCTTGAGGAACCCCTTGCCGATCCCCGGCACCCCCTCGGGATAGTAGATGACCTTGTCGCCGCGCTCCAGCAGGCGGTCGTAGTTGCCGAAGGTCATGTCCACGCCGCCGCCGCGCCGCCAGAAGTTGTCCAGCCCGTACAGGCGCATCCACCACACCGCCGCGAGCTGTGGGGTGTAGACGGAGCGGCACTTCCCCGCCTTCCCCTTCCCGTGGTGGCGCCAGAGCAGGCAGTCCAGCACCATCGCGTCGTGCGGGAAGGCGTTGCCGCTGTGGTTGGGGGCGATGATCAGCGGACCGGTGGCGGGGATCTTCTCCGCCCCGACCACCTCGGCGCGAAACCAGTGGTCCACCACCTCGCCGAAGACGCCGCGGTTCAGCGACTCGATGTAGCGCCAGTCGATCGGGTCGTGCGGGACCGGCTCGGGCGGTAGCTCGGGGACGTGCTGGACGGCCGGGATCTCGTGCTGCTCGGAGTCGAAGCGCTCCCAGAGCTGCTCCAGGTCCTGCGCGCCCAGGCTGATGTCGATGCGGAACGGCGGCTCTGCGGCGGGCTGCGTCATTTCCCGAACGCCGCCAGCAGGACGGCGAGCAGGAACATCGCCCCCGAGAACCAGGGGGAGGCGTGCTGGATCACCGAAAGCACACCGCCCACGATGCAGGCCGCCGCCAGGATGCTCCCCTTGATCCCCTGCAGCGGGTTGGCGGGGGAGCGGTTGTTCAGGTGCTCGTCGGCGAACTTGAAGCCGGCGGAGAGGAGCTGCGGCAGGCGCACCGCCATGTCCACCAGCTCCGGGCTGCCGCGCAGGATCTGCCGCATGAGCAGGCGCGGATCGAACTGCTGCTGGAAGATCTTGGACACGTGCTTCTGCGACACCGCGGCCACGTCGAGTTGCGGGTCCAGCGTGCGGCCGACGCCCTCGAAGGTCACCAGCGCCTTCACCATCAGCGTCATCTCCACCGGGAAGAAGACGCGGTAGCGGCCGCCCAGCCCCACCGACTCCAGGATGAGCTGCGCGATGGAGATCTCGCCGCGCGAGGCATGCGTCACGAAGCGGCGCGACAGGTCGGTCACCGCGCGACGGAAGCCCTGCGGGTCGCCGCCCTTCCCCACGGTGGCCATGTCGGCCAGGTAGCGGGTGGCGCCGTCCACGTCGCCGCTCACCAGCGCGTGGAAGTAGTACAGCATCTGCCGCCGCGTGCGCTCCTCGAAGCGTCCCACCATCCCCAGGTCGATGAACCCCATCTTCACCCGCTTGCCGGGGAAGATCATCAGGTTCCCCGCGTGCAGGTCGGCGTGGAAGAAGCCGTCGCGGTACAGCATGCGGATGATGGAGGCCGCGCCGAGGTCGATCACCCGCTCGCGGTCGGCCTGCGAGAGCGCGGCCGCCGCCTGGGAGCCGGGCTTCAGGCCGTCCATGAACTCCATGGTCAGCACGTTGCCCGAGCTGAGCGCGCGGTGGATGCGCGGGAAGGCGACGTCTTCGAGGTCGCCGAAGTTGGCGGCGAAGGTCTCGGCGTTGTCGGCCTCGAAGGTGTAGTCGACCTCCTTGCGGGTGTACGCGCTGAACTCGCGGATGATCTGGCGCGGCTGGTAGCGCGGGAGCACCCACTGCAGGAAGCCGCCGACCATCCCCAGCAGGGTCAGGTCGCTCTCGATCATCTCGGCCACGCCGGGCTTGATCACCTTCACCACCACCACCTCGCCCTCCAGCGTCTCGGCGCGGTGCGCCTGCGCGATGGAGGCGGAGCCGAGCGGCTTCTCGTCGACCGCGCGGTAGAGCGCCTCCAGCGGCCGGCCCAGCGAGTGTTCGATGATCTCGCGCACCTGCACGAAGGGGATGGCCGGCAGGCGGTCGAAGAGGTTGGCCAGCTCGCCGGTGATGCTCCGCGGGAGCAGGTCCTCGCGGATGGCCATGATCTGGCCGAGCTTGATGTAGGTGGGCCCCAGGACCTCCAGCCGCCGCCGGAGCTGCTGCGCGAAGGTGAGGCTGCGGATGTCGCGGTCCAGGAACGGCCAGACGATGGAGGCGGTGAGCCGCGGGAACCACGACTTCAGCCCGTGCCTCCTCTCACGGGGCAAGGCGCGCACGTACGCGGCCGCGCCCCCCGCGAGCAGCCCCAGCACGTGGCGGTAGACCACGAAGAAGCGCCGCACCACACCCCGGTACGGGCGCAGCGGGTCGAAGACGAAGGGCGTGCTCCGCGGCGGCGCCAGCGCGTGCACCGGCTCCGCGGCGGCTGCGTGATCGACGGGGGGCGGAGGATCCAACCAGGGGGAGGGCGCGGGCGCCGGCTTCGGCGCCGGCTCTTTCCTGCGCCGCGTCCGGGGACGGATTGCGGCGACGGGTCCGACCACCGCGGCGTCCGGAATCGTGGTGGCGTCCTCCGGCAGAAGGGTGGCATCCTCCGCCACGTAGTCGTCCGGGAACAGCTCGGCGAGCGGTGGATCGTCGTCGGGCGCGAGCGCCGGGCCGGAACCGGCTACGTCGGGGACTGGATCGATAGCAGCGGCAGAAGGCTCGACCAGCCTCTCGTCGACGGCGGCAGGATCGGCCGGGTCGGCCAGGTCGGCGGCGTCGAAGAGGCTCAGGCGCGGCTCGTCGGCGGGGGAATCCACGGCCGGATCGAGGGCGGCGGGCGCGCCGGGGGCGGGCTCGTGCTCGCCGGGCGCCGCCGCGCCGCGAATGAGGGACTCCCTGCGCGCCAAAGCCGGCCTCAGGCGTACAGCGTCTGGATGTCGTCGGCGTGGCGCTCCTGCACCACCCGCCGCTTGATCTTGAGCGTCGGCGTCAGCTCGCCCGTCTCGATGCTCCAGGGGCGCTTCACCAGCGCGAACTTCTTCACCTGCTCCCAATGCGGGAGGGTGGGGTTCACCTGGTCGACCTCCTTCTGGATCAGCGCGCGCACCGCCGGGTCGCCCGCCAGGTCGGCGGGCACCGGCTGGCCGGCCTCGGTGAAGTGCGCGGTCACGGCGGCCGTGTCGAGCACGATGAGCGCGGTGACGAACTGCCGGCTGTTGCCGATCACCACCGCCTGCTCGATGTACCGGCTCGCGCCCAGCCGCTGCTCGATGGGCTGCGGCGCGATGTACTTGCCGGTGGAGAGCTTCATCAGCTCCTTCTTGCGGTCGGTGATGAAGAGCACGCCGTCCGCGTCCAGGTGCCCCACGTCGCCCGTCTTGAACCAGCCGTCCTCCGTCATCACCTCGGCGGTGGCCTCGGCGTTCCGGAAGTAGCCCTTCATCACGTTGGGCCCGCGCACGAGGATCTCGCCGTCTTCCGCCGTCTTCAGCTCCACGCCGCTGATGGGGGTGCCCACCGAGCCCGCGCGCAGATGCCCCTTCGTGTAGACCGCGATCACCGGCGAGGTCTCGCTGAGCCCGTATCCCTGCCCGCAGAAGATCCCGATGGCGTTGACGAAGTTCATGATCTCCTTCGGCAGCGCCGCGCCGCCGCTGGTGATCGCCTTCAGGTTGCCGCCGAAGAGTGCGCGCAGCTTGCCGAACACCAGCGCGTCGGCGATGGCATACTGCACCCGGTCGCCCAGCGGGAGCGGCTTCTCCACGTCGAAGCGGTCGGCCAGCCCGATCCCCCAGGTGAGGATCTTCTTCTGCAGGCCGTGGAGCTGGGCGGGCTTGGCGTGGATGCCGTTGACCACCTTCTCCAGGAGACGCGGGACGCTGGAGAAGTGCACCGGCTTCACGAACGCCAGGTCCTTCAGCATCTCCTCGATGTTCTCGATGAACCAGACCGGGTAGCCGATGTGGAGGTAGAGGTACGACAGCATCCGCTCGAAGACGTGCGACAGCGGGAGGTAGGAGAGGATCTTCTTCCCCCGCTCGCCCTCGATGTCCCACGGCATGCGCTCCAGCGAGCTGAGCACGTTGGAGGCGAGGTTCCAGTGCGTGAGCATCACCCCCTTGGGCGTCCCCGTGGTCCCCGAGGTGTAGATGAGCGTCGCCAGGTCCTCGGGCTTCGCCAGCGCGCGTTCGGCGGCGAAGAAGCCGGGGTCGGCCGCCTTCGCCGCCTCGCCGCGGGCCAGCGCGTCGGCCCAGGTGACCATCCCCTCCGCGAACGCGCCGCGGATGCCGATCACCACCTTGAGCCCGGGGATGCGCGCCGGGACGTCGGCCACGGGGGCGTACAGCTTCTGCGACGAGACGATGTACGCCACCGCCTCGGAGTCCTGCAGGATGTACTGGATCTGGTCCGCGGGCTGGGTGGTGTAGATCGGCACGTTCACGGCGCCGATGGAGAGGATGGCCTGGTCGGCGACCAGCCACTCGGTGCTGTTCTCGGAGTGCAGCGCCACCCGGTCGCCCCTGCGCACCCCCAGGTCGCGCAGCCCGTACGCGAAGAGTTCTACCTGCCGCTCGAACTCGGCGCGCGGCGTCTCGATCCACTCCCCGTCGCGCTTGGTGGCGGCGATGGTGCCGGTGACGTTCTTCGGCAGGCCCTGCTCAACCAGGGAGAGGATGGTCGTGGGGCTGTACATGGGCGAAGACCTCGCGGGTGGCGGGCTGATCAGGGTCGCTGCACTCCTACACTACACACCATCTACATGCCGGGTGCCAGACGATGGCCGTCGGCCGCGGCTCAGCGCCCTCTCCGGCTCGCCTAGGCTCGCTACCGCTCCCGTACCGGGAGAGGTTGAAATTCCCAGCGCCTGCGCCATTCCGCACCGGCAGCGCTGGGTCCGCCTCAGCACGCCCGCTCGCAGGCTACGCCGATGTCGCGGCCACCCACCCTCGCCCGGTACGGGAGAGGGTTTGCGCTCTAAGGCGCAGGGAGAGGGCGCCGCGGCCCGCGGACCATCAGCGATTCCGCCCGTACTGCTCGTGGCTGCTCACCCAGTCCGACGAGCTGATCGCGGAGCCGAGCGAGAGCTCCCCGGCCAGGACCACGCCGGCGATGATCTCGGCGAGCTTGTTCACGGTTCCCCGCCCCACGCACCCCATGGCCGCGAGGCACTCGCGCTGGGTGGGAAGCGACGTGCCGCCGCCGTGCGTCGCCACGATCAGGGAGGGGATGGTGATGGAGATGTACAGGTCGCGCTCGGCGGTGAGCTCGCAGTACATCACCCCCGCGCTGCTCTCCGCGACGTTCGCCACGTCCTGCCCCGTCGCGATGAAGATCGCGGTGATCGCGTTGGCCGAGTGCGCGCCGTTGTTGTTCGCGCCGGAGAGGATGGAGCCGATGTTCGCCACGCCGTGGTGGTACACCAGGCTCTCCGGCTCCACCCGCATGCGCTGGATCAGCGCGTCGCGCTTCACCACCGCCTCGGCGGTAACCCGCTTGCCGCGCGTGCGCATGATATTGATCTGACTCGCCTTCTTGTCGGTGGCGAAGTTGCTCTCCAGGTAGAAGTGGCGCACCCCGGGGTACTGATCCAGGATCCACGAGCACGCCGCGAAGGTGGCGCGCCCCACCATGTTCTGCCCCGCCGCGTCGCCCGTGTGGAAGTTGAAGCGGAGGAAGACGAACTTGTTGGAGAGGTAGTGGTCGATGTACTTGAGCTTCGCCACGCTGCTGGTCGCCTCGGCCTCGGCAGCGATGCGGGCGGAGTTCTCCTGCACCCACTCCATGAACTCGCGGCCCTGGCGCGCGTCGTCGAACACGAACACCGGCGCGCGCTGCATGGCGTCGCCCACCACCGTGCACTTGACCCCCCCGCAGGCGTTCAGCAGCGCGATGCCGCGGTTGTAGCTGGCCACCAGCGTCCCCTCGGTGGTGGCCATGGGGATGATGAAGTCGCCCTGCGCGTGCTCCCCGTTCACCGTGAGCGGCCCCGCGAAGCCGATGGGCACCTGCGCCACGCCGGTGAAGTGCTCCACGTTCCCCTTCAGCAGGTGGGGATCGAAGGAGAAGCGCTTCACGTGGTCCAGCATCGAGCCGGCGAAGTCCTCCACGAACGCCTGGCGGGCGCGGATGGCGTCGGGGGAGTAGTCGTCCGTCGCGTCGCGCGGGATCTTCCTCCCCAGCGGCACCTCTTCGGCGATGGCGTCCTGCACGCTCAGCTTGAGCTTGCCGAAGGGCTTGCTCTCGAACACCAGCTCGATGTCGTGCTTCCCCAGCGGCAACGCGGCGGCGCGCGCCACGATCCGCAGCGTGTGCTTGAGCGGGAAGGCGAGCGGCTGGGCGGCGGTGATCTGGTGCGTCTGGATCACCGCGTCGTCCACGCGCACTTCGACGTCGCGCAGCGGGATCTCCTGGCCGTTGATGCGGATCCCCCGCAGCCCGGTGACGGTGGCGTCGCTCAGCCGGTTCTTGATGGAGAACTGCACGCCGCCGGCGCAGTTCTTCAGGCTGCCGAAGGTGTAGAGCTGCTTGAGCAGCAGGCTGGGCACGAACATCGACGGGGCTCCGTGGGGCGGGGCGGGTGGGTCAGGGGCCGAACCGGGGATGAAAGCAGCGCGGCCGCGCGCCAATGGCGCACGGCCGCTTCACGTTCCGCCGCGGCCCGTCCGGCTTGGCGGTGAGGAGGTGGCGCGAGGGGCGCCGGGCGTCAGGCCGCGGCCTGCGCGAACCGCACGCGCAGCCAGCCGTTCTTCACCCCGGTTTCCCCAAGAGTATAGTAGGCGAGGAAGCGCGGCAACAGGTAGTTGCGGCGCTGGTTGGCGAGCTGGATCACGAGCTGGTCGCCCGCGTGCCGCGCCGTAACCTCGCCGTCGTGGGCGAAGGGGAGGCGCAGCTCCAGCAGGTACGCCGCCCCCTCCTGCGTCACCCGGTAGGTCTGCCCGGCGTACATCAGCGCCGTGGGGTCGGCGTCGCCGTACAGCGTGTGGCCGATCTCGCGCAGCAGCTCCAGCCCGAACACCTCGCGCCCGCGGTGCGGCACGCGGATGATGGGGAGCGGGGCGAACGACTCGTCGATCTCCTGCAGGTACTTCTTCTGCGCGGCCATATAGGGGCCGAATACGGTGCCGGTGCCCTCTTCCGGGAACACGCGGTTCACGATCACCGCGTCGACGCCGTAGCCGTAGAGCTGCAGGTAGGTGTAGGCGCGCTTGGCCTCCTCGATCACCATCTTCTCCGGGTTCATCACCAGCCGCACGGAGGAGACGTCGCTGTTCGCCAGCACGTCCTGGATGGCGCGCAGCTTGTCGAAGAGGCGGTTGAGCTCCTCGTATCCCTTGTCCAGCGGGATGCCCGTCGTCTTGCGCAGCGCGTAGCCAGCGGTCTTGATCGCCGTCTTCTGGAAGGGGAAGGCCTTCGCCACCCACCACTGCGTCGCCTGCGGCAGGGTGAGCAGGGTGAGCGTCTCGCCCGTAGGCGCGCTGTCGACGACGATCAGGTCGTAGTCGTCCGAGCGGTGGAACTGCTCCAGCCAGAGGAGGACGGAGCCCTCGTTCATCCCCGGGAGCGCCGCCATCTCCTCGGCGGCCACGGCGTCGACGCCCTGCCAGCGGAACACGGTGAGCATCAGCTCGCGCATGTTCCCCCAGTACTTCTTCATCGAGTAGTAGAGGTCGACCTCCTGCGCCCACAGGTTCGGCACCACCAGCCGCGGCTCGGGCCCCAGTGGCACGTCCAGCGCGTCGGCCAGCGAATGGGCCGGGTCCGACGACAGCACCAGCGTACGGTAGCCCATCTC
>DASYJZ010000075.1:0-3955 GCA_035995965.1 Longimicrobium sp.
CGAGCGCCGCACGCCGCACGCCCGCTCCGTACTGGACCGCGTGCGCGAGCGCACCGCCGACCCCGCGCTGCGCGCCCGCATCGATCGCGGCTGACCGCGCCCGATTTTCCTCACGCAGGGCCGCGGAGCGAAGCGTGTCGAGGAGCCGTTCAGCCCAGCAGCGGCCTGGGTGGCTGGAGCGGTTTCCCCGCCGGCGCGATCGCCGGCTGCCGGCCGCGTGGGGGATCGGGATTGATGAAGCACTGCTTCAGCGTGCACCCGGCCATCGTGGTCCACTTGTCGGGCGCGTAGGTGCCGCTCGGCGGCGGCGAGCCGTCGATCCCCGGCGTCCAGCCGGTCGGGTCGGGGCTCCTGATCCCGCACCTGCGCGCCAGGTGGCCCACGAAGGTGTTGCTGTTGGGGCCGAAGGTGCAGTAGTGGCCGATCGGGTAGGCCGCGAGCTCGGCGTCCAGGCAGGCCTCGGTGATCGACGTCGCCTGGCACGAGCCGTCGGCGTCGACGTCGGAGGGATAGTTGCGCCCCGGCATCCCCTGCCAGCAGTCGGCGCCCAAGCTCGAGTCCACCGGCTGCAGGCTGACGGTGGGGCTTCCCTTCCCGGACCCGCCGATGCGGAAGAAGGCGTGGCTTCCCACGGGCGACGTGTCCAGGCTCTTGGAGCAGAGGTACACCGTGCGCGCGGCGGGCGCCGGCGCGCCCGCTCCCTCGCGCTGCACCCGGGGCCGGTAGACGGGCCCCGCGCGCCCCGCGGCCGGCCGGGCATCGCCTCCACCCTCCGCCGTCAGCCCCGCGGAGACCCGCTCCGCCTCGCGCTCGGCGCCGTCGCCCGCCTTCCCGACCTCCAGGCTGCCGGAGGCGTCCGCGGCGGCACCCTGCTGCGCCACGTGGGTCAGCTCGTGCGCGAGCAGGCGGCGCCCCTCGGCGCTCGCGGGCGCGTAGGCCCCCGCGCCGAAGACGATGCGGCGCCCCACGGTGTAGGCGCGGGCGTCCACGGCCCGCGCCGAGTCCGCGGCGCGGGCGCCGGTGTGCACCCGCACGTCGCCCAGGTCGAGGCCCAGACGCGGCTCCATCCAGCCCCGCGTGCCGGCGTCCAGCGGCTCGCCCGGGGAGCGGAGCACCTCGTGCACGATGGGCGGCGCCGTCTCCGCCCGCGTCGCGGCGCTCGCGGCGCGCTGCAGGAGCCGCTGTGCCTTCTGCCGGCACTCGGCGCACATGCCGTCGGGCCCCGGCGTGCCGCCGCAGGCGCACTTCCTCCGCACCGTGGTAGACGAGTCCCGCACCCTGGGCGGGGGGCTCGTCGCGCTCCGCTCCGCGTATGCCAGCTCCATCTCCGGGCCTCCCGCGTGCAGCTCCTGGGCACCGTCCGGCACCCGCCTTCGATCCTCGCAATCTTATGGGTCGCGGACCGCCGGGAGAAGATGCTTCCGCGGCGGGCTCAGAGCCACGGCTGTTTGATCTCCAGCTTCGGCGGGCTCTTCGGCGGGGAGCCCGGCGTCGCGGCGCCGGTCTTCACCGGCGGCGAGAACGAAGACGCTTCCGTGCCCGAAGCCAGCACGAAGCGTTCCGGATCGGCCCGAAGGCGGCGTTCCGCGAGCAGCGCGTTGCGGCGGGCAGGGTTGCGCTCCGCGGGGGACGGCCGGGTGGGACATCGGCCCGGTCCGCCCTGCGCCCCACCGCCGCGCACCCCCGGCGGCCGGCGGACGAGAGCGTTGACTTCGGCACCCTCGACGGGGTTATTTCGGGGGATGTACGACGCGCCCGGGTCGATTCAGAATCCTTTGACGCCTCCTCACGCGCTGGTCACCGCCGCGGGCGGGCTCGGCGACATCCTCCGCGTCACCCCCCTGGTGGGCGTCTTCCGCGCGCTGGGCTACGAGGTGGACCTGCTGGTGGCGCCCGACTATGCCGGCACCGTGGCGCTCCTGGACGGCGCGCCCGGCCTGCGGCGGCTCTTCTTCGTCCCCAGCCGCTGGTCCCGATCCACGGAGTCCAGGACCGGCGGGCTCGGGGAGACGCGGTACGACGTGGCCACGTTCACCTACTGGAGCCGGGAGCCGCTCTCGCCGCGGGTGAACGCCGCGCGCACCTTCGCCTTCGACGGCCGCTGGGTGCAGGAGGGCGACCCGGCCTGCGTGGAGCGGATCGCCCGCGAGGCCGGGTTCGCCGGGGCGCTCCCGCCCCCCTTCGCCGTCCACTCGGGCCGCCGCTTCGGCCTGGCGCCGGGGACGGTGGCCCTGCACCCCGGCTGCAAGGCGGGGTGGCCGTGGAAGAAGTGGCACGGCTTCGCCGAGCTCGCGGCGCTCCTGCCGCGGGTGGTGGTGGTCGGCGCCGACGAGGACCGCCGGGTGGACGGCACCTACTTCGGCACCCCCTTCCGCTGGCCCGCCCATGCCCGCGACTTCACCGGCGCCCTGTCGCTCCCCGACACGGCGGCGCTGCTCTCGGAATGCGCGGCGCTGGTGGCGAACGACTCCGGGCTGATGCACCTGGGGGTCGCGCTCGGCATCCCGGTGCTCGGGGTGTTCGGCATCACCAGCCCCGCGCGCGAGGCGCTTCCCGGAACCGGACTGCTCCCCGTCACCGGGGGGCTCTCCTGCGAGCCCGACTGCCGCCGCCGCCCCTGGGGGCGGCGGAACTGTCACCGCGACCTGGAATGCCTGCGTACGCTCACCGCGGAGGAGGTGCTGGCGCGGCTCCGCGCGCACGTCCCGCGGCTGCCGGCGACGGCGGGCGCGGGATGACCCGGCCGTCCCCCGGGCAGGCCCGCAGGACCGCGCAACCTCGACCCCCGGCCGCACCTCCATGGAACCGCTCACCGTAGCCTACTACGGGTACGTGACCGACGCGTCCGGCTACGGGCACACCGCCCGGGCGTACATCCATGCCCTGCACCGCGCCGGCGTGGAGCTCTCGGTGACGGACCTGTCGCGGCGCCGCGCGCGCCCGGCCGACGCACTGGTGGCATCGCTGCTGGAGCGGCGCACGAACCCCCATCTGCACCTCTTCCACGGCATCCCCCCCCAGTGGGCCCGCCTGGCCTTCCCCGTCCGCGCCGCGGTGGGGATGACGGTCTGGGAGACCGACGCCATGCCGTCGCAGTGGCGCAGCGCGCTCAACCACGTGCAGGACGTGTGGCTCCCCTGCGCCTTCAACGTGGAGGTGTTCCAGCGCGAGCTGGAGCGGCCGGTGTTCCGCCTTCCCCACCCGGTCTTCCCGCCGCACGCCAACGGCGACGCCACCGATCCGGGTCCGTTCCTGGACGTGGCCGACGACGAGTTCGTCTTCTACGCCCTGTTCGCCTGGCAGGAGCGGAAGGGGCCGCGGGAGACGCTGGACGCATACCTCTCGGCGTTCGGCGCCGGCGACCGCGCGGTGCTCCTGCTGAAGGTGGACGCCGGCTCGGTGGAGGCGGCCCGGCGCGCGGTGGACGAGGCGCGGGCGCGGCACCGCTCGGACGCGCGCGTGGTGGTGCGCGCCGAGAACTGGGGCGAAGGCGGCATCGAGGCGCTGCACCGGCGCGGCGACTGCTACGTGTCGCTGCACCGCGGCGAGGGGTGGGGCTACCCGCTCTTCGAGGCGGCCTGCCGGGGGAAGCCCGTGGTGGCCACCGCGTACTCGGGCCCGCTCGACTACCTGGACCCCGACGCCCACGCCATGGTGCGCTGCACCCTCGTTCCCGTGCGACAGCCCTACGTCTACTACACACCCCGGATGCGCTGGGCGGAACCCGACACGGCGCACGCGGCCGAGCGGATGCGCGAGGTGTTCGACGGCCGCGACGCGGCCCGGACGAAGGCCGCCGCGGCCGCGGAGCGCATCCGCGCCGCGTTCTCGCTCGAGGCGGTGGGCGCCGCCGCGCGCGACCGCCTGGGCGAGGTGCTGCAGCGCATGGACGGCGCGCGTCGCCGCCCCGGGCGGAGCGCGGTACGCGAGGCGCCGGCTCCAGCTCCGCTCCCGG
>DASYJZ010000076.1:0-1718 GCA_035995965.1 Longimicrobium sp.
GGATCTTCCCCAGCAGCGCGGCGGGGTTCTGCCCGTTCCCCTGCGGATCGCCGCCGCTCCCGCCGTCGCCCAGCCCCACGTACAGGTACCCGTCGGGGCCGAACAGCAGCAGGCCGCCGTTGTGGTTGGCGTACGGCTGCGCCACCGTGAGCACGAGCTGTGCGCTCGCGGGGTCGGCCACCAGGGGGTTGGCGCTCACGTGGTAGCGTTCGACGCGCGTGTCGCCCCGCAGGTCGGTGTAGTAGACGTAGAAGAAGCCGTTGCGGGCGTAGTCCGGGTGGAAGGCCACGCTCAGCAGCCCGCGCTCGCCGCCGCTGGTGAGCTTCGCGGAGAGGTCGATGAACGGCGCCGGAAGCAGCGCGCCGCCGGAGACGATGCGGATGCGCCCCGTCTGTTCGACGATGAAAAGCCGCGCGTCGCCCGCGGGGGCGGTGAGGTACAGCGGCTGGTCCAGCCCCGAGGCGACCTCCACCAGGCGCAGGCCGGACGCGGGGACGGGCGGGGGCTGCCCGTCGCTGGGGCTGGAGCGGCCGCAGGCGGCGGCCAGGAGCAGAATGGCCATTCGGTTCACGGGACCTCCTCCTCCTCCGATTGATCCTCGTCCAGCGAGAGCCCGTCGAGCACGTGGCGCGCGTCGTCCTCGCGGTGCCAGGGGACCATCAGGCGTACGCCGAACATCGAGTGTCCCTGGTATCCGGCGCCGAACACCCCCAGGTGCGCGCCGGTGACGCGCGCGGGGATCCCCGCCTCCTCCAGCGTGGCCGCCGCGAAGTCGGCCTCCAGCACGGCGCCGTACTCCGCCACCACCACCCACGCGGCCGTCGGTTCAGCCATCGGATCCAGGTATCATGAATCAATCCTAATCGAACCCGCCGTTTCCGACCACTTCGGTGCAGTCGACGGGCTGGGATATTCTCTCACCCCGATCCCCACGATCAACCCTGCATTCGTGCATGACCCTAAACCTGATGACGTCATCCTGAGGCCGACCACGTCTCATCCTTCTATCCGGCAAAGACTTGGCAGGCCGAAGGATCTATTGCCGGCCCATCGATATGCTTCAGGAACGCACGCCAATCGCGGAATCTGGTATCACAGGGGTCACAGGGGTCACAGGGGACGAGCCGGATGCTGTCCTCCGTGACCCCTGTGACCCCTGTGAGAGATTTCTTTTTCTCAGGCGGCGGCGAGCGCAGGCGCGGGAACGAGGTGGGCGATGGAGTTCGCGTAGTACCGCAGCACCGTCAGCTCCGACGGCACCGGCGTGTAGAGGCCGTCGTCTCCCTGCCGCACCAGGTGGCGCAGGGTGAGCATCCGCAGGCCGACGACCACGCCGTAGTCCAGGTCGCTGCGGGGGATGTAGACCCGCGCACCTGCCGCCTCCAACTCGCCGATCAGCTCGTGGACGCGTGCCTTGAGCTCCAGCTCGCCCAGCGCCGCGGACGGATCGCGCATGAAGACGGTGGCGACCAGCGGCACCGGCACGACGGGGATGACGGCGCCCACGGCCGACATCAGCTCCGTCCCCAGCGCCTCCACGGCCGCGAAGCGCTCGTCCTTCTCCATCGCGCGGAAGTCGATGTCGCGCTCGGCGCAGTAGGCCCGCATCGACACCGGCGTGCCGAAGTTCACGCAGGCGTAGCCGAAGCGGTGCCAGCGCCCCGTCACCATCTGCCACAGGTTGCGCCCGGCGAAGCGCAGCGCGCCCACGGCCGCCT
>DASYJZ010000077.1:0-1512 GCA_035995965.1 Longimicrobium sp.
GCGAGTTGTTGTCGTTGTACTGCACGGGGATCTCGGACGCGCCGCGGAACACCTCCACCGCCTCGATCTGCTCCGGGCTCACCGAGGAGTTGATGTCGCTCTGCCCGTCGTAGGTGATGCGCACGCCGTTCAGGAACAGCCGCGGCAGGCAGGCGTTCCGCGGCGGGCCGCGGCGCGACTGGCTGATCGAGGGACGGCCGTTGCGCGGGAAGTAGATGTACTGGCTCGAGCCCTGGTAGAGTATGGCGGCCCCCGGCACGCGCGACAGCAGGTGCGCCAGGTCCTGGTTCGGCTGCCGCTCGATGTCCTCGCGGCGCAGGTACTCCCCGATCCCCTGGCGCTCGCGGTCGTAGAAGCCGTTCAGCTCCAGCGAGCGCCGCCGTGGCGGCTGCACCCGCGCCGTCACCCGCAGCGGCTCGATCGCCACCGCCGCCGCGGACAGCCGCACCTCCACCTCCACCGCCTCGCGCAGGCCCACCGGCAGTTCGGCCGTGAGCGTCGGCTGGTAGCCGGTGCGCTGCGCCTCGATGCGGACCGTCGCCGCGGTGCGGAGCTGCATGCGGAACGACCCGTCGGCCGCGGTGCGCGCGCGGCCGACCTCGTGGCCGTCGGCGCTCCGCCCCCGCACCGCGACCTCGGGTACGCCCGCGCCGGTGGCGGCGTCGAGCACCTTCCCGCGTACGACCTGCGCGGCGAGCGGCGTGGCGGCGAGCAGGAAGGCGGCGACCGGGAGCAGGCGGCGGAGGAGGCGGCGGAGGAGGCGCATGGGGATCTTCGAGGTGGAGAGGCGTGGGGAGCGGACGGGGGAGGGACGTAGCGGCACTGAAGAATGTCCCACGGCGGGCGATTGCGACAGTGTCCGGACGCTTCACCGCGCGTCGGGCGGCTTCCGGTCGAGCTCGGGGCCGATGCGTCTCGACGGTCGCTCAGGGAACCTCGCCGACGGCCCCGGACTTCAGCAGCGCCTTCAGCGCCTCGCGCTTGCTGAGCGGGCTCAGCCGGTCGGCGTGCTCGCGGACGTAGCGCACCACCGCGTCGGGGTCGGTGCGGGCGTAGTGGCGCAGCGCCCAGCCGATCGCCTTCCGCAGGAAGAACTCCTTCGACCCGAGCGAGGGCTCGATGCACCGGTGGAGCAGGTCGACGTCGGTGCGGTCGCGCAGCAGGAGCTGGCAGAGGATGGCGGCGCGCCGTTTCCAGATGTCGTCGACCACCGCCCAGGCGAGCATCTCGCGCTTCATCTCCGCCGGGTGGCGGCGCAGGAGCACCGCGAGACGGTGCGCCGCCACGTCGTCGACGTAGTCCCACCACGCGCCGGTCACCACGATCTCCTCGTAGGCGGGGAGCGCGTCCATCGTCTGGAACGCCGACGCGCGCCGGTCGCCGGCGAGGAAGAGCGCGGCGTAGCGCTCCTCGCGGTACTCCGCGCGGCGCCAGAGGTCGAGCACGAGCGCCCGCCACGCCGCCGCCGAGGGGAGCTCCACCTCCGCGAACACGCGGCGGAAGATCGCGCGC
>DASYJZ010000078.1:0-9260 GCA_035995965.1 Longimicrobium sp.
CACCTGTCACCTGACACCTGACACCTGACACCTGACACCTGACACCTGACACCTGACACCTGACACCTGACACCTGACACCTGACACCTGACACCTGACACCTGACACCTGACACCTGACACCTGACACCTGACACCTGACCGTACACCCGGCGCAGGCCGAGGAATCGGCCCCGGCGCCGGGGAGGGCGGTTTTTGGAAAGGGAAGCCAGACGACGCGGCGCAATCCCGCGAAATTGGTTACTACTCATGCTCTCGCACAAGCGCCGCAGAAGGAGTTGCCGTGAACCACGTACCACAGCGCCGGACGTTGCTTGACGCCGAAGCAAACATCGTTTGGCAGCAGACGTGCGATTGCCCGGACTTTGGCGGTCCTGTCGAGATGGCCAGGGGTAGTGAAACCCCCGTATGCAAGATTTGCAGGAAGCTATGGGCGAACGCCGGTCCGTACCGCCCAGCCAACGGCGGTGAGGGCTGAGCCCTCCGCCCGGCCCGCGTCGTCTTCGTAGAGGACGAGCGTGGCAGTGTACGCGAGGAAACGGCGCTATAACCGGCGGGGGGGAGACGACGGGGGGAGCTTCGCCGAGGCGGGGGCCACTGGCGCAGCGCGCGCTGCCTGTGGACCCCCGGCATTCCGATCGGAATGCCGGGGAAGCGCGGAGAGGGCGCCTTCCCCCCGTAAGGCACTCCACCACGCGAGCCGTCGATCCTGCCGACTTCTCTGCCCTTAGCTTCGCAACGTCCAGCCCGCGCCGTCTCACATGACCACGATGGGAGAGCCGCCCGAGCATCTGCGTCCCCCGCAGCCCGAGGTACGTCGACACGGCCGGCCCGTCCGTCAGGCTCGCTTCCACGGTTCCGCTGGAGTGGTAGACAGCGCCGGTGCCGCTCCACGCTGGCTGGAGATGTACTCGCGCAGACGCCTGGCCTCCAGCGACGCGGTGGGGCTCCTGTCGATGGCCGACTACGTCCGGATGCTCGGCGAGATGTACCAGCTTCCCGTGGCGTGGCCCCCGCCTCGCTGATCGCCGGCCACACGGCTGCGTCCCCTCCGGCTCACGATCCACCCTCGTTCCGCGCGGCGACGTCGCCGGCCGCCTCACCCGGGTCGCGCAGGACGGTCACCTGCCGCAGCACGTCGTCGATGGCGTAGCTCTCGAAGCGGATGCGGCCGGCACGGTCCAGCACCTGGAACCGCGGCGTGGCGGCGTTGTCGAAGGCGCGCTGCGCGCTGCGGTCTACGTCGTACACCACCGGAAAGGTGTAGTGGTGTGACGCGAGGAAGGCGAGCGCCTCGGGCGAGGGCTCGTCGAAGGAGATGGTGACGACCCGCGTTCCGCCGCGCCGCAGGCGCCCGGAGAGTTCCTGCAGCGGGCCGAGCTGCGCCAGCGCCGCCGGGCAGAACCGGGACCAGAAGACCACCAGCGTCGGCTTCCGGGACGCGGGGTCCAGGTCGTGGAGCACGCCGGAGGCGTCGGCCACGCGCACGGGGCCGCGGACGCGGCGGTCCACGGCGCGCGCCATCACCTGCGCGCGCATCCGCAGCCGGGCCGCGGCCACCTGCGCGCGCCAGTCGCCGCGCGCGACGCGGCTGCCGAAGCGGGCCAGCACCGAGTCGCCGTACGCCGCCGCGGTGCCCGGGTCGGCGGCAACGCGGGCGGACGCCGCGACGGCGCCGGCGGTGTCGCCCAGCGCCAGGCGGGCCTGCGCCACCGAGCGGAAGAGCTCCGGGTCCCAGCTGTCGGCGATGGCCAACTCCAGCGTGTCGCGCGCGGCGGCCATCCGCCCCTCCGCCGCCAGCGCCTTCCCCAGCTCGCCCAGGAAGGACGCCGCGGCGCCGCGGTACATCGCCCGGAACTCCGGCGCGGCCATCTCCAGCGGGCGGTCGTCGTCGCGCGGGGCCAGGAAGCGGCGCACCAGCCGGCGCACCCGCTCCATCGCCTCGGCCCGGATCTGCGGGTAGGCGAGCGCGCTGCGCGTGGCGTACGCGGCCGTGTAGGGCAGGGCCGCGGACATGCGGTCGCCCCAGCGCAGCACGGCGGCGGGGTCGTTCCCGGCCCGCGCCACCTGCACCCCGGTGAACAAGAGCTGGCGCGACACGCCGCCGCCCTGGCCCCACAGCCGCTCGAGCTCCGCCAGCTCGCGGGCGTGATGGCCGCCGTGGCGCCCCAGCACCACGATCACGCGCTGCTGGAAGGCGTCGGCCGAGGTCGAGTCCCGCGCGAGCAGCCGGGCGCGCGCGGCCGCGGCCTGTGCGCTGTCGTCCACCGCCGAGGCGTAGAACACCAGCTCGGCCAGGTCGTGGCTGCCGGGGCGCGACAGGGCGGCCAGGCGGCGCACCTGGAGCCGGTGCACGCGCCGGAGGCTGTCGGCCTGCGCCTGGGGCGCCAGCGAGGCCGAGGCCCAGAACAGCCGCAGCCAGGCCCCGGGCGCGTCCGGGTAGAGCGACACGGCCCGCTCCGCCGCGCGCCGCGCCGCGAGCATGTCGATCCGCGAGAGCGCCTGGTACTGCTCGGTGAGCCCCTCCAGCGACGGACGCCCCGCCGCATCCGCCACCACCGCGTTCCATGCCGGGTTGGCGTCCACCCGGCCGTGTGCGGTGTCTTCCACCGCGAAACGGGCGAAGACCACCGGGTCCGGAAGCCGGAAGCTGCCGGTGAAGGTGCCTGAGCGGCCGCGGACCAGGCGCGCCACCACGCGCGCGCCGTCCACCTGCCCCGCGTCGGCGACGCGCTCCTGCGCGCGCAGGACCACGACGGATTCGTGCTCCAGCCGCGCCCCGGGGCGGTACTCCACGCGCACGGTCTGGCCGGGGCGCGGGTTGGCCGGGGCCAGCATCAGCTCGCTGCGGCCTGCCTCCAGCTCGTGCGGACGCAGCAGCAGCGCGGCGGAGACGACGAGCAGCGCCACCGCCGCGGCCGCGAGAGCTCCCCGGCGCGGAAGGTTGGCGCGCCCTCTCACGGCAGCGACGGGGAGGATCACGCGGTCACCCGCCGCCCGGCGCGCCAGGATGCGCTCCAGCGCGTCGGCGGCGGGCGGGGGGACGGGAGCGGAGCGGGCGGCATCGCGCAGCGCGCGCACATGGTCCACCGCGCGGCGGCAGCGGGCGCAGCGCAGGAGGTGCGCGGCCAAGCGCGGGTCGCCTTGGCCGGCCGCGTCGGCGTAGCGGTCCAGCGTGCGGAGGCGCGGATGCAGCAGGGTCATCATCGGTCTCCCAGCAGTTGGCGAAGACGCTGGCGGGCGCGGTGCAGGCGCACCTCGCTGGTGCCGGCCCGCAGCCCCATGATCTCGGTGATCTCCGCGTGCGAGTAGCCCTCGACCTCGCGGAGCACGAACACCGCCCTGAGCCCCGGCGCCAGCCCGGCCAGCGCCCGCTCGATGTCCACGCGCGCGGCCGCGTCGGGGGTTGCGGGGGCGGGGGAATCGTCGGGGAGCGCGACCTCGCCGCGGCGGGTGGAGCGGCGCATCCGCATCAGGGCGGTGCGGGCGGCCACCCGGCGGAGCCATCCCCCGAACGATCCGCGGCCGTCGAAGCGCCGCAGTGCCTCGGGAAGGCCCACGAACACGTCCTGCAGCACGTCGTCGGCGTCGGCGGCGCTGGCGGTGAGGCGATAGGCCACGGCGTGCACCGCCGCGCCGTGCCGGCGATAGAGCTCGGCCAGCGCGTCGGGGTCGCCGGCGCGGGTCTGCTGCAGCAGGTCGTGCGGAGTGGGTGGGGAGCTCACGGCGGCGGGCATGCGTTCATCGGGGCGATTCGCGGCGGGGGCCGGTGCGGGGTCGTGGAGTGTAGATGCCGCGAGCCGGGGTGAATCTTACATCGCCGCGGCTCTTCGCGGGGTGCGGGGGGGGGCGCGGGCGACCCGCGGGGCGCCGCCGCAGCTGCGCGGTGGACGCGCGCGCCTGCGCGGCCCTATACGCGGTGTCGTACCGCCGCGACCGGTGCCGGACCTGTAGCGCCGCGATCGGTTCCTCGCCTTCCGCGATGCGCCGATCCGGCGAGCTGCACGCCGCGAGCGCCGCCGCCAGGAGCAGCAGTCAGCAGCTCGCCGTGATGGTGAAGACGCCCCATATCGCAGTCGCGAAGGCTGCGTGGGACCTGGCGGTGAGACTCGCTCGCGGCGATCGGGAGCACGACGACCTGTTTCAGTCTAATCGCACCCCTCAACCAATCGGAGGATGCTTGTGGCTTGCGACGGAGTTCGCCGCCCGAATTATAGGCGCAATTGGGATGCGCCCACAACATTGGCGATTCTGTGACAGTCGCGTAAAGGCGGCGGTGCGCGAGCCTGCCGGGACTGCCGCCAGCACTTGCTCAATCCAACCCCTCGCCCAACTGGCGCTTCGCCCTCACGGCGGAACTCTGCCGGGCCACGATGCACCGCATGAACTCCGTGCGGCAGCTTCGGAAGGAAGACGTGGACTTGCAGGCGGGCCGGGTGCACTGGCGCGGGGAGTTTGACAAGACGGGGCGCGAGCTGGTGACGCCCCTCTCACCGGAGGCGGTCGAGGCGATCCGCAACGCGCCCCCGGTGCTGTCGCCCTGGCTGATCGCGGCCGAGACGGACCCGAGCCGCCCGGTATCGCGCAGCGTCCTGAATGACTGGATCATGCGATGCTCCGCGCAGTGTACGACGAAGTGCCGTTTGAGGAGCTTGCGGAGGCGATGGAAACGCTCCGCGCGGCACGCAGAAGGGCCTAAAAGGCTCGTTGACACCCGGCGTTGACACCACGCTTTCTAGGCCGGGAGCCAGCACAGACGTAAGGGGCGCGGTGCAAGCACTTAGAGGGCGCGCTGACACTTTCGCGGCCGCCCCGCCGCAACAACCACACGAAGTCCGCCTTCGCGGACTACAACCTTCCGTGTAGCCAGGGGACCGGCGCGCGCCATGAGCTCGTGTGAGGCCGAGGCAGGGCTCGGCCTCATTCGACAGGCCGCCTTGCTCTCCGATGTCTCGCGCCGGGAGACCTCGACGCCGAGTCGGTTCGGCTTCGGCGGCGGAACCTCCCGTCGCGTGCACCGGAGCCACGGGGGCTCCAGAAGCGGTAGTCCGCGGAGGCGCCGCGAAGGCGGACTTCGTGCCGTTCCAGCCGCGGGTTTCCAACTCGTGGGTCTCGGCCGCGGCGCGTGCCGGCGCTTCCCGTCGCCTCCCGCTGCCCTGCGCCTCCCATCGCCTTGCCCTGCGGCGCCCGTGGTGCGCAGATTGCCCGGCTTTCTCCGCGGCCGTCCGCGGACCGGAAGAGACCGCATCCCACCGTGTCAACGATAGAAAAGGAGACCCTCGTGGCCACCGTCACGACTCCCGCCGACGACCTGGCGCTGCTGTCGGGCGCATCCGTGCGGGCGCTGCTGAACGACGTCCGCGACTCCGTGCGCGTGGCGGACGGCGCCTTCGAGCTGGTGAGCGCCGAGGCGCTGCGCGAGCGCGGCATCGACCGCCTCATCCACGCCGCCGTCTTCGACGCCGACGCCGACGTGCGCGACACCGCGCGCTGGGTGATCGGCGAGGCCGGGCGCGCCGTGGGCGTGGGCCCCGCGTCGATCCACGACCTGTACATGGCCCGCGGCCGCGGCGAGGTGCACGGCTTCACCGTCCCCGCCATGAACGTCCGCGCCGCCGCCTACGACACCGCCCGCGCCCTCTTCTCCGCCGCGCGCGAGCTGAAGGTGAACGCGCTGATCCTCGAGATCGCCCGCAGCGAGATCGGCTACACCGACCAGCGCCCGCACGAGTACGTGGCGGCGATGACCGCCGCCGCCATCCGCGAGGGGTGGACGGGGCCGCTCTTCATCCAGGGCGACCACTTCCAGGTCAACGCCAAGAAGTTCAAGGCCGACCCCCACGCCGAGGTGCGCGCGGTCAAGGACCTGGTCAAGGAGGCGCTGCACGCCGGCTTCTACAACCTCGACGTCGACACCTCCACCCTGGTGGACCTCTCGCAGGAGGGGCTCGACGCGCAGCAGGCCACCAACTACCGCCTCTCCGCCGAGCTCTCCGCCTACGTGCGCCACTACCAGCCCGAGGGCGTGAACGTCTCCATCGGCGGCGAGATCGGCGAGGTGGGCACGGAGAACAGCACCCCCGAGGAGCTGCGCGCCTACATGGACGGCTACAACCGCGAGCTGGCGCGCCTGTCGGAGAAGGCGGGGACCGCGTTCGAGGGGCTGTCGAAGATCAGCGTGCAGTCCGGCACCACCCACGGCGGGGTGGTGCTGGCGGACGGGAGCATCCAGGAGGTGGCGATCGACTTCGAGACGCTGCGCACCCTCTCCTCCATCGCGCGCGACGAGTACGGGATGGCGGGCGCGGTGCAGCACGGCGCGTCGACCCTGCCGCCGAGCGCCTTCGGCCGCTTCCCCGACGTGGAGACGGCGGAGATCCACCTGGCCACCAACTTCCAGAACCTCCTCTACGACGCGATCCCCGCCGGCCTGCGCGAGCGGATGTACGCGCACACCCGCCAGAGCTTTCCCGAGGAGCGCAAGCCGGGCGACACCGAGGAGCAGTTCCTCTACAAGGCGCGGAAGAAGGCGATCGGGGCCTTCAAGCGCGACCTCTGGGAGCTCCCCGAGGCCGACCGCGCCAGGGTGCGCGCGGTGCTGAAGGAAACCTTCGCCTTCCTCTTCCGCCAGCTGCGGGTGACGGACACCGAGGAGATGGTGAAGCGGATCGTGAAGATCCCCGACGTGCGCCGCGCCGGCCCCGGCGCCCTGCGCATGAAGGCCGCCGCCGACGACTGGGAGCTGTCGGACTGACCGTCGGGCAGACCGGGAGTCGGGTTTCCACGCGGAGACGCGGAGGAACGGAGAGCGCGCGGTTCTCTCCGTCCTCCGCGTCTCCGCGTGAGACGGCAGTTGCGAGGCCCGGGGAACGAAATGTGCTAGCCCGGTGCGGGAGCGTCCGTTCCCTCGGCTGGCGGGTCCCCCAGCCGCGCACCTCCACCGGTGCGCGGACACGGGCCCCCGCACCCCGGACACCGTGATCACCGACACCCGGCCCGTCGCCCTGACCGCCCCGCCGTCTTCCCCCGGCCCCGCGCCGGGGCAGGAGCCGCTCGCGCTGCGCGCCAACAAGCTCGACCTGCTGGAGCGCCTCGCCGACGACCTGGCGCACGAGATCAAGAACCCGCTGCACTCCATGGTCATCAACCTGGAGGTGCTCAAGCGGCGGGTCGCCCGCGCCGACTCGCCCGACGAGGTGCAGCGCTACATCGGCGTGCTGGCGGGGGAGCTGGAGCGGGTGAACCGGCGGATCGAGCTGCTGCTGCGCCTCTCGCGCCCCGGCCGCGGCCCCGAGAGCACCACGCTCAACGAGCTCACCGAGGAGCTGATGGAGCTCATCCAGCTCGAGGCGCGCCACGCCGACGCGCAGGTGGAGTACCTCGCCGAAGGCGCCCCGGCGCGCGTGTTCGTCCCCCGCGAGCCCACCCGCCAGGCGATCCTGAACCTGGTGCTGGAGGTGGTCGACCACATGCAGCGCGGCGGCACCCTGCGCGTCTCCATCACTGAGCAGGACGGCCGCGCGCGCCTGGCCGTGGGCGATGCGGCCGCCGCCGTCTCCGCCATCCAGGCCGACCCCGGCGCCCCGCGCATGGCCGCGGCCGTGGCGCTGGCCGCCGCCGTCGACGGGCGCGTGGAGATCGACGACGCCGGCGGCGCGCCCCTGCTCGTGCTCTCCCTCCCCGTAGCCGCCCCGCGCTGACCCCGCCGTGGCTCCCCCGCCACGCAGATCGTGACGCCGCAACGGCTTGACCCTTTCCATGCAACGCGGGTATACTACACCTCTTCGGGACCGACCACCCACTCCGCAGATAGACGCCCCGGCAATGGCAGAGAAGATCCTGGTAGCGGACGACGAGCGCCACATCGTGGACGGGCTGCAGATGCTCCTCGCCGACGACGGGTTCGAGGTGGACACCGCCACCGACGGCAAGAAGGCGTGGGACCTGGTGAGCGGCGGCGGCTACGGCGTGGTGCTGGCGGACCTGCGCATGCCGGAGATGGACGGGCTGGAGCTCTTCCGCAAGATGCGCGAGGCGGGGATCCCCTCCGAGATGATCATCATCACCGGCTCGGCCTCGGTCGACACGGCGGTGCAGGCGATGCGGCAGGGGGCGTACGACTACCTGGAGAAGCCGCTGAACGTGGAGCGGCTGAAGGCGCTGCTGCCCAAGGCGCTCGAGGCGTACCGCGTCAAGCAGGCCAACAAGCAGCTCGAGGAGAAGCTCAAGAACCTCACCCGCTTCGGCGAGATGATCGGCCAGAGCGAGGAGATGCGCGAGATCTACGCGATGATCGAGGCGGCCGCGCCGAGCGCCGCCAGCATCTTCATCGTGGGCGAGAGCGGCACCGGCAAGGAGCTGGTGGCGCGCGCCATCCACGACAAGAGCCCGCGGGCGAAGGGGCCGTTCATCGCCATCAACTGCGCCGCCTTTC
The DNA here is from genome assembly GCA_035995965.1 of Longimicrobium sp. Taxonomy (GTDB): domain Bacteria; phylum Gemmatimonadota; class Gemmatimonadetes; order Longimicrobiales; family Longimicrobiaceae; genus Longimicrobium. The sequence continues at coordinate 8,434 of DASYJZ010000078.1, forward strand.
CCCGCGAGATCCTGGAGAACGAGCTCTTCGGGCACGAGAAGGGGGCCTTCACCGGGGCGATCAACGAGAAGCCGGGGTGCTTCGAACTGGCCGACGGGGGCACGCTCTTCCTGGACGAGATCGCCGAGATGGAGGCCGACATCCAGGTGAAGCTGCTGCGCGCGCTGGAGCAGCGCTCCTTCCGCCGCCTGGGCGGCAAGAAGGAGATCCACGTGGACATCCGCGTGGTGAGCGCCACCAACAAGGTGCTCCAGAAGGCGCTCGACAACGGCGAGCTGCGCGAGGACCTCTTCCACCGCCTGGCGGTGATCCCGCTCACCCTTCCGCCGCTGCGCGACCGCCGCGGCGACATGCGGGTGCTGGCCGAGCACTTCCTGCGGCGCTTCTCCGAAGAGAACAACAAGCCCATCAAGGGCTTCGCGCCGGAGAGCACGGAGTTCATCAACACCTACCGCTGGCCCGGCAACGTCCGCGAGCTGAAGAACGCCATCGAGCGCGCGGTGATCCTGGCCCGCACCGACCACATCACCCTGGGCGACCTGCGCGCGCACGAGCTGATGGTCTCCGACGACCGCGAGGTGCGGCTGCCGGTGGGGACGTCGATCGAGAACGCGGCGCGCACCCTGATCCTCAAGACCTTCAGCTTCGTGGACGGCGACCATCAGCGCGCCGCCACCCTGCTGGGGATCGAGGAGGAGGAGCTGCGCGACCGGTTGACCCGGGCCGTCGCGCCCGAGCAGGTCGCCGTCGCGTAAAAATCAAAGGCCGTTTCACACAGAGACGCAGAGGAACCGAGAGCAGTGCTTTTCTCTCGGTTCCTCTGCGTC
>DASYJZ010000079.1:0-7617 GCA_035995965.1 Longimicrobium sp.
CGTCGAAATACTCGTCCTCGTCCGCCTGCGCCGCCACGACGGGGCGCGGAGGGACGGGTTCCGCGCGCACCTCCGCCCGGGACCTCGGCTCCAGCCGCGGCGCGGCAGCCTCGGCGGCGGGCGATTCCTCCTGCGGCGCGTTGACGAGCTCGGGCGCGAGCGCGGAAGCCTCGGCGGACGCAGATGCCTCGACGGGTGTGGCGATGGCGACGGGCTCGGGAGCCGGCGGCGAAGCCTCGGCCGCGACGGGTGCTTCTGCCCGCGGCGCAACGACGGGCTCAGGAAGTTGCGCGGGCGCTTCGGCGCGCGGCGGGGCGACGGCTGCAGGCGCGGCCGGAGACGCAGCCGCCGGCGCCGGAGCCGGAGCCGGAGCCGCGGGAGCCGAAGGGCGCTCGAAGGGACGGGCTGCGGGGGCTCCGGGGGATGGACGCGAAGCGGCGCCGCCACGGGAGCCGCCATCGCCGCCATCGCCGCCATCGCCGCCGTTCCCACCGGATCCGCCGCGCCCGCCGAGGGCGGCCATCACGTCCTCGATGCTGACGGTGCTCTCCAGGTAGGCGAAGCGCAGCAGCAGCAGCTCGATCAGGATCCGCTGCTCGCCGCTCTTGCGGAAGCGCCCGTCGGCGTCGAGCTCGGCCACCTGGGCCAGCATCCGCAGCAGGTCGCCCGGCGCGAAGCGGCCCGCCATCTCGGCGGCGGCCGCCTGCAGGTGCGAGGGCACGCTCTCGGCCTCGCCGCCCCCCAGCCGCACGATCAGCAGCGCGCGGATGAAGTCCGCCAGGCCGCGGTAGAACTCGGTGAGGTCGTATCCCTCGTCCAGCATCCGCCCCACGAAGCGGAAGACGTCCGCCTGCCGCCGCTCGGAGAGGATGCCGAAGAGCTCCAGGTACACCTCCGTGCCCACCAGCCCCAGGATGCGCCGCACGTCGTCCGCCGTCGGCGCGCCCTCGGTGAACGAGAGCACCTGGTCGAGCAGCGAGAGGCCGTCGCGCATCCCGCCGTCCGCCTTCTGGGCGATGGGGAGGAGCACGTCGTCGCCCGCCTCCAGGCCCTCGGCGCGCATCACGGTGCGCAGACGGCCCACCAGGTCGGGGGTGCTGATGCGGTGGAAGTCGAAGCGCTGGCAGCGCGACAGGATGGGCGGCGCGGCCTGCTGGATCTTCTGCGGCTCGGTGGTGGCGAACACGAAGATCACGCGCGGGGGCGGCTCCTCCAGGATCTTGAGGAGCGCGTTCCACGCCTCGCGCGTGAGCATGTGCGCCTCGTCGATGATGTAGATCTTGAAGCGGTCTTCCTCGCTGGGCGCGTACATCGCCCGCTCGCGCAGGTCGCGGGCGTCGTCCACGCCGCGGTTGCTGGCCGCGTCGATCTCCACCACGTCGAGCGAGGTGCGCCCCGCCCAGATGCGCTCGCAGCTGTCGCAGGCGCCGCAGGGCTCGCCGTCATCCCCCCGGTTGGGGCAGTTGAGCGCCATCGCCAGCACGCGGGCCAGCGTGGTCTTCCCCACCCCGCGCGGCCCGCAGAACAGGTACGCGTGCGCCACGCGGCCGCGCTGCACCGCCGAGCGCAGCGTGCTGCTGACGTGCTCCTGCGTGGCGACCTCGGAGAAGGTCCTGGGGCGGTACGTGCGGGCCAGCGCGGTACGCGACAACGGTCCAGGGGGTGCGGGTGCGGTGCTGCCGATTGTGCCGTGAAATATAGCCGGTGGGGGAAGAGGGTACAACGACAGGGCTCCACGCGGGCAGAGCTTGGCCATCCGGGACGATGGGGACTGAAGTCCCCGCTCCAACGGCACGCAGTCCGCCTTCGCGGACACCAACCGCGGGCCTTGCTGGAGCACGAGCTCCAGCGTCGAGGGCGGTTGCCGAAGCGGGCGAGGCGACGACGCTCGCTTTCATCGTCGCCCGCGTGGTATTCTGAACACCCGCGACTTCGATGAACGAGCATCACCCCCGCTGCCCCGCCGCGTGAAGAAGACCATCCTCGTCTACGGCATCCTGGGCGGCGTGCTGATCGCCGTGCTGAAGCTGGTCGAGTACCGCTTCCTCGTCCTGGAGCACTCGCTCGAGATCTACGGCGGCATCGTCGCGGCGCTCTTCTCGGCACTGGGGATCTGGCTCGGGCTCAAGCTCACGCGGACGCGCGAGACCGTCGTCGTGCGCGAGGTGCCCGTCGAAGTGGAGGTTCCGGTGCCGGCCACGGGGCCGTTCGCGCGCAACGAGGCGCGGCTCCGACAGCTCGGCATCACCCCGCGCGAGCTGGAGATCCTGGAGGCGATGGCGGCCGGGTTCAGCAACCGCGAGATCGCCGCACGCCTCTTCGTAAGCGAGAACACCGTGAAGACGCACGCCGCCCGGGTGTTCGACAAGCTGTCGGCAAGGCGGCGGACGCAGGCCGTGCAGCGCGCGAAGGAAGCGGGGCTCATCCCCTGAAAGGATGATTTTCCCGTTCTTTCCGCAGAATCACCCGTTCGGGTGACGCGGAAAGGGCATGGAGCAGCCAGACTGACAGCCGTCCACCCGTGCTTTCCCTGACTCGAGGATTCGATCGATGAAGAAGACCGTCCTCACCTTCGGCCTGATCTCCGGCGCCATCCTCTCGGCGATGATGCTCGCCACGCTTCCGTTCATGGACGTGATCGGGTTCGACCGCGGCATGATCGTCGGCTACACGACGATGGTGCTGGCCTTCCTGCTCATCTTCTTCGGCGTGCGCTCGTACCGCGACAACGTGGGCAGCGGAGCGGTTCGCTTCGGGCGCGCGTTCACGGTCGGCGCGCTGATCGCGGTGGTGGCGTCGCTCTGCTACGTGGCGACGTGGGAGGTGATCTACTTCAAGCTCATGCCCGATTTCGCGACGAAGTACCAGGCGCACATGATCGACAGGGCACGCGCCGATGGCGCGAGCGAGGCGGAGATCGCCGGGAAGCGGGCCGAGGCGGAGAAGTTCGTGGAGATGTACAACAATCCGGCGATCAACGCGGCGTTCACCTTCCTGGAGCCGCTGCCGGTGGCGCTGATCGTGGCGCTGGTGTCGGCCGGAGTGCTGAGCCGGCGGAAGAAGCGGGAGGTGGCGGAGGCCGGGCTCGTGCCGGGCGCGCAGGTCACGACCTGACCGTGGAGCGCGCGGGGAAATCTCACACCGATTTCGGAGGATAGCTGTGCATCGACTCGAACCCTTGAGACGTCATCCCGAGCGGTGCCGCTGCGCCCGACCAGACACGGCATCAACGCCTGGCGGCACCCGAGGGATCTAGACTTTCCGCCGCGATGACGCCGGCTCCATCTGCGCCTGCGTGAAACCAATCTTTTTCAGCGCCCGAGTCCCGGCATCGCGGCGGCGGGGTAGCGCGTGCCGGCGACGGCCTCGGCGGGGACGGCGCGCTCGAGGAGGGCGAGCTCGTCGGGGGTGAGGGTGGCGTCCAGCGCGCCGAGCGCGTCGGCCAGGCGGTCGCGGCGCTTGGTGCCGATCAGCGGCACGATGTCGTCGCCGCGGGAGAGCACCCAGGCGAAGGCGAGCTGCGCGGGCGTGAGACCGGACTGCCGCGCGACCTCCCTCAACGCGTCGACCAGGCGGAGGTTCTGCTCCAGGTTCTCGCCCTGGAAGCGCGGCGAGTGCGCGCGGAAGTCGCCCGGCTGCAGGTCCGCCGCGGAGGCCACGTCGCCGGAGAGGAGGCCGCGCGAGAGGACGCCGTACGCCACCAGCCCGATCCCCAGCTCGCGCAGCACCGGGAGCACGCCACGCTCCGGGTCGCGCGTGGCAAGCGAGTACTCCGTCTCCAGCGCGACCACCGGGTGCACGCCGTGCGCGCGGCGGATCGTCCCCACGCCCGCCTCGGAGAGGCCGAGGTGGCGCACGTAGCCGGCGTCGATCAGCTCCTTCACCGCCCCGACGGTGTCCTCGATCGGCACGCTCGGGTCCACCCGCGCGGGCTGGTAGAGGTCCACGTAGTCGGTCCGCAGGCGGCGTAGCGTGTAGGTGAGGTACGTCTTTACCGCCACAGGCCGAGCGTCAAAGCCCACGATGTGCCCCGGCGGCTCCAGCTGCGCGCCGAACTTCACGGAGACGAACGCCCGCTCGCGCTTCCCGGCAAGCGCCCGGCCGACCAGCATCTCGTTGTGCCCAGCGCCGTAGAAGTCGCCGGTGTTCAGCAGCGTGATCCCCGCCTCCATCGCCGCGTGGATCGTGGCGATGCTCTCGTCCTCGTCCGCCGGCCCGTACACCCCCGACATCCCCATGCACCCGAGGCCGACGGCGGAGACCTCAACGTCACCGAGCTTTCGCGTCTGCATACGAGATCGATCCTGTCGAACAAGAGGGTCGGAGTCGGATCCATCTTCACCGGGTTCCTGATGCAGGATCAGGGCGCCAGCGCCGGGCCATCGGCACGCGTGGCAGCGAGATTTGCAAGCTGACGCTAGAATTCCTCCGCCGAGTAGATGCGATAGGGCTCGAGCGGTTGTGGCGCGGGCCGGAGCGGCATGTACTCGTCCGCACTCCCGCCGTGCAGCCAGAGCGCCTGCACGTACAGCGCGGGAATGTCGAGGAGCCGAAGATCGTGCGGCTCGCGACCCAGCTCTTCGAGCCGGACCAATGCTTCGACCGTCGAGTCGACGAACGACCCCGAGTTGAATTGCGAGAACACGTAGCCGGCCGCGTCGCCGTCGTCTTCCCGCACCTCCACGGCACCCAGGGCGCGAGACTCGTCGACGACCATGAACCGCCAACCAACGGATCGGGCGTCGTCGCACAGCCGCAGCCGGGTCACGTCGCACAGTGCCAGATGAAACACCTGGTGCGGCGCGGCGAGGCTCAGACGAGCCCCATCCGGGATCGTGGTGCGGCTCACCGCCCCCGGAACCGAGCGGAGCCGTGAGATGCCGGCCTGAGCCGCGTCCACCGCGGCGATCGGCGGAGCCGAAGCAAGGACAGTCATCTTACTCTCGCTGGCAGATGTAGCTGTGGGTCCACGTGCCGCTTCCACGATACCGCTCGCGGAACACCGAATAGGGGACGTCGGAATTCCCATACCACGGGTCTGCAACAGAAACCAGCACTGCGGCAGGCGGAGCGCCTCCCTCAGTGTACCCGAAGATCGCCACGAAGTGCGCTCCACCTCCATCCCACGCGATCCTCGCGCAGAGCGGGTTCCCATCATCGACCTCTACTCGTAGCGCCGAGAAGCCCGTTGCGGCGCCGGTCCAGTGGTCGAGATGGCCGAGGCGACCAAGCGAAGTATGCAGGAACCCGGAAACGTTGCAGGGACCCCCTCCACCCGCTCCGCAGCAATCGCTCCGTCCGAGCTCCGCGTCGGCCAGTCGGCACTGCGTCCAAGAGGTGCCCGCATCGTAGAAGCGCGCTACGCTCACGGCAACAGCCGCCCAGCACCACCTGGGATGAAGCTGCTGCTCCATCCCGAACGTCAAAGCTGCTGTGCCGGCACGCGGGCCGCTTTCGGACGGCGGCTCAGGCAACGGCTCAACCGGAACGAGGTTGGAGCGGAGCAGCGCGGGAAGCGCCATATGGCCAATTGTGGTGATTTATCGCACGAAGGAAAATCTTTCGGAGGGTATCTGTTCACCCTGTCCAGGTCAATATTGTGGGAGGTCGGGAAAGCGATGGCCCACGATTCAACTACATCCGCCACGCGTCCTCCACGTGCTCGACCTGCGGCTCGCCACCGGCGATGATCAGCACCGCGACGGCGTCGTAGCGGTAGACGTCGCCCTCGCGGCCGTGGCGCTCGACCCAGATCTGGGCGACGCGCTGGATCTCGCGCCGCTTGAGCGCGGTGATCGCCTCCAGCGGGTGACCGTAGCCAAGGCCGGCACGCGTCTTCACCTCGACGAACGCGACGACCTCGCCGCGGCGCGCGACGAGGTCGACCTCTCGGTGGCCCAGGCGGAAGTTGCGCGCCAGGATCGTCCATCCGGCGCGCTCGAGGTGCTCAGCCGCCAGCCGCTCGCCGCGGTCGCCCACCGGCTTGTTCTGAGAGCCCAGCGTCCGCGGCCTGTTCATCGGTCCCCGCAGAAGGATTCGTGCAATCGGCCAGCGGTTGTGATGCGGCGGCTACAGATCCTTCGGCCGCCGCCGGGCTTCGTCGCAAGGACGGTCAAGCTCAGCGGCGGCGCTCAGGATGACATTCCTGGAGAATCGCGACGACACGCCGTTGATGTCCGCGAAGGCGGACTGTGTGCCGTTGTAGCCGCGGCTTCAGCCGCATCGTCGCGCTACCCACCCGCCTCGTCGCGACCGCTTCGTCACATGTCGCAACCCCAGAGATCCAGCCGGCTCACACCACCGAGCGCACCGGCCGCCCGGTGAGCGACGGCACCAGCTCGCGCCCGATCGCTTCGGCGATCACGGCGATCTGCTGCATCAGCTCCTCGAACTGGTCCGGGTAGAGCGACTGTGCACCGTCGCTCATGGCGTGCTCGGGGTCGGGGTGCACCTCCACCATCAGGCCGTCGGCGCCGGCGGCGATCGCCGCGCGCGCCATGGGGATCACCTTGGCGCGCAGCCCCGTGCCGTGGCTGGGATCGGCGATGATCGGCAGGTGCGAGAGCGACTTCACCACCGGGATCGCGGTGAGGTCCAGCAGGTTGCGCGTGTGCGTGTCGAAGCCGCGCACGCCGCGCTCGCAGAGGATCACCTGCCCGTTCCCCTCGGCCAGCACGTACTCGGCGCTGAGCAGCAGGTCCTTCACCGTGGCCGCCAACCCGCGCTTGAGCAGGATCGGCTTCCCCGTGCGGCCCGCCCGGCGCAGCAGCGAGAAGTTCTGCATGTTGCGCGCGCCGATCTGGATCACGTCGGCGTACTCGGCGACCAGCGCCAGGCTCTCGCCGTCCAGCGCCTCGGTGACGATCGCCATCCCCGTCTCCGCGCGCGCCTTGGCCAGCAGCTCGAGCCCCGCCTTCCCCATCCCCTGGAACGAGTACGGCGACGTGCGCGGCTTGAAGGCGCCGCCACGCAGGATGGTCGCGCCCGCCTCGCGCAGCCGGTGCGCGACGCCGACGATCTGCGCCTCGCTCTCGACCGCGCAGGGCCCCGCCATCACCGCCACCTCGCTCCCACCGATGCGGGTGCCGTTGGCGAGCTCCACGATGGTGGGCTCCTCGCGCCACTCGCGCGAGACCTGCTTGTACGGCTGCGAGACGTGGATGACCTCGAGCACGCCGCCCAGCGACTCCAGCCGGTCGGCGTTCACCTTGCCGTCGTTGCCCACCAGCCCCACGGCGGTGCGCTGCTTCCCGGGCATGGGGCGGGCCTCGTACCCCATCTCGGTGATCACGTCTACGACGGCCTGCACCTGCTCGGCGCTGGCGTCGTGCCTCATCACGATCAGCATGGCTACTTCAGGAGCGGATTGGCGTTACGGCTCGACGCGTGAATCTACGCACGCGGCACGGGTGCGTCCACGGGACAGGGGACAGGGGACAGCCGGCCTGCACGGGCGCATGGCTGGCTGTCCCCTGTAACCTGTCGTTCCTATTGCGCGTACACCGGCCGCTGGTCCTCCGTGAACGACCAGGCGCCTTCCAGCTCCACGCCGACGATCGAGCTGACGCCGGGCTCCTCCATCGTCACCCCGTAGATCCAGTCCGCCGACTCCATCGT
>DASYJZ010000080.1:0-3799 GCA_035995965.1 Longimicrobium sp.
GCAGCCGATCGAGGCGCGTGAGCAGCGCGGGGGTGGCGATGCGGTCCATCGGGTTGCGGTAGAGCACCGGCCCGCGCGCGCGAGACGGGGTGCGCCGGGTGAAGCGGGAGACGCTGTCCGGCTGCTCCCCCAGCACCTCGGCCTGGCCGACGATCACCACCGGCGTCCCCACCTGCACGTCGTGGAAGAGCCGCAGCGCGTTGGCGTTCGACAGGCGGATGCAGCCGTGGCTCACGCGCCGCCCCAGCAGCTCCGGCTTGTCGGTGCCGTGGATGGCGATCTCGTCGCCCAGGAAGACGCCGGCCGCACCCAGCCCGCCCTCTTCCTTGCGCGCCGGAGAGTCCTGCGCGGGGACGGGGAGCTTGTTCTCGTGGTACCACCAGTCCGGCCGGAACCAGGGCGGGTCGAGCTGCTTGAACTGCACGTAGCGGGTGCCGCTCGGCGTGGTGAACTGCCACCGCTGCCCGGGGGTGGAGAGCCGGAAGCCGGTGCCGGTGCCCACGGGCGCGCGCCAGAGCACGTGCTCGCCGTCCATGTAGCGCAGCTCGTTGTGCTCCACGTCGACCACCACGTACTTGTGGTCGGTGCGCACCGGCGGGCGGAGCGGGTCGACGGCGACGGGCTGCGGCGCCGGCTCGGGCGCGGGGGCCGGCGCCGGCGTGCGCCCCGCGCAGGCGCCGAGGGTGAGCGCGGCCGCGAGCAGCGTCAGCGGCCGCGCAGCGAGGTTCAGGGTCATGCGGGTCTTGCGGGTGGATCGATCCATCGTTGAACGTGCAACCGTGCGCCGGGCTGCAACCTGCGCGCCATGTGCGGATCTATGCGCGATGTACCCGGCGCGGATGGCGGCGGTCCCGCGCGACGGTCCGACACTGCATCTCGCCGGGAACGACACGCACGCCCTCAATGTGCGACGGGGGACGGCCTTCAGGCCATCCCCCGCCAACTCAGTTGTCGTTGGAGGCCGGGGCTTGCAGGGCACGAAGTCGGCATTCGCCAGGGAGCCTCGGCCGTGATACGCTTCGGATTCACCGGTGCCGTCTCGGCACCCACAGGCATCGAGCACCGCCCGGCCCTTCCCATCCGTTCCTGGAGACCCGCCCATGCATCGTGTCGCGTTCCTCGGTGGCCTGGCCACGCTGCTCGCCGTGCATTCGCCCGCGGCCGCGCAGCGAACCGGCGGCGTGGCGGTCCAGCCCGGCGAACCCTGTCCGGCCGGCATGACCGAGGTTCGGCCCCGCAACTGCCAGGCGCCCCGGATGCCCGCCCCGAGCATCGTGGACTATCGCCCGCGCTCCACGCTGGTCACCACGGCGCACCCGGTGCCGAAGGCGAAGTTTCCCGCGATCGACTACCATGGCCATCCTGGCGGACTCGCTGGCACCCGCGATGGCCTCGCCCAGCTCGGTGCGTCGCTCGACGGCATCGGCGTGCGCGCGATGGTGGTCGCCGACAACGTCAGCGGCGATCGGCTGCGCGACATGATCGCGGCGATTCGCGCGACGCCCGGCATGCGCGACCGGGTGCGCGTGCTCGCCGGCATCGACTTCAGCGGCGTCGGGCCCGGCTGGGCCCAGCGCGCGGTGCGTCAGCTCGAGGCCGACGTGGCCGCGGGCGCGGTCGGCGTCGGCGAGATCCCGAAGAGCCTGGGACTCTCGATCCGGAAAGCGGATGGCACGCGCCTGCGCATCGACGATCCCGAGCTCGACCCGGTGTGGGAGGCGTGCGCCCGTCTCCACATCCCCGTGTTCATCCACACGGCGGATCCGCAGGAGTTCTTCCGCGAGATCGACAACACCAACGAGCGCTGGCTGGAGCTGGCGCTCTTCCCCAACCGCCGCTATCCGGCCGACCAGTTCCCGAGCTTCGAGCAGTTGATGACGGAGCGCGACAACCTCTTCCGCCGCCAGCGGCGCACCACGTTCGTCGCCGCGCACCTGGGCTGGCACGCGAACGACCTGCCACGTCTCGCCCGGATGCTCGACGAGATGCCGAACGTCTACACCGAAGTCGGCGCGGTGCTGTACGACATCGGGCGCCAGCCGCGCGCCGCCCACGACTTCTTCATCCGCTACCAGGACCGCATCCTCTTCGGCAAGGACTCGTTCCAGCCGGAAGAGTACCCGTACTACTGGCGGGTCTTCGAGACCCAGGACGACTACTTCGACTACTATCGCCCGTACCACGCATTCTGGAAGCTCTACGGCATCGATCTCCCGGACCCGGTGCTGAAGAAGCTCTACTACCAGAACGCGCTGCGCATCACCCCCGGCCTGCCGCAGACGGGGTGGCCGCGCTAGCGCGAACTCGCCGATTGACATGCGTTCGAACAGCAGACCAAACTGCGATCTCTCACAGGGGTCACAGGGGACACGGAGGAAGGCGGTGCAGTTCCCCCGTGACCCCTGTGACCTCTGTGAGAGCCATTTCTGTTTCGGCGATCGACGGATGCACAGTTGGATGGATAAATCGGCATGAGCCGGCCGTCTCGGTAAAAGCAAGCGGTCCCGCGACTCCAGGGGAGCCGCGGGACCGCTTGCGCGCGCACTGGCGCGCTCAGGCGTGGGCGACGGAGCGGACCGGCACCTCGATGGTGAGCGTCGGGATGGTCGCCAGCGACGCGGGCGAGGGGAGCACCGGGAAGGTGCTCAGGAACCACGCGATGCTGCCGAAGAACAGCCCGGCGAAGCCCAGCGCGATCCCGATCTCCGGGAGCCCCAGCGGCAGCCCCGGGTGCTCCGCCGTGTTCCACACCGACGGCACCGTGATCAGGAAGCGCTCCAGCCAGTGCCCGATCACCACCACCGCCGAGACGCCCGCCAGCACCCCGGGCACCAGCTTGGGCGCGCGCGGGAGGAGGGACAGGAAGGGGAAGACGAACACGCACCCCAGCATCACCTGCACCACGATCGCGAACGGATGATGGAAGCGCTGCACGAAGAACTCCTGCTCGTGCGGGAGGAGCCCGTACCAGATCACCACGTACTGCGACCAGTTCACGTACATCCAGAACACCGCGTACGCGAAGATCAGCTTCCCCAGGTCGTGGAACTGCTGCGGCCCGATGTACTGCTCGAAGCGGAAGTGCTTACGCGCCAGCACCATCAGGATCGCCGTCATCGCCAGCCCGGAGTGGAAGGCGCTGACCAGGAAGGTGACCGGGAACATGGTGCTGAACCAGTGCGGCAGCATCGTCATGGCCTGGTCGATCGCGATCAATCCCCAGACCAGCGCGAAGAGCAGCGCGGTCACGGGGGCGAGGCGCATCGCGATCTTGCGCGACCGCAGCGCCTCTTCCGCGACCCCGCGCCAGGTGCCGCCGCTGATCCGCCGGTAGATCGACGGACCCGGCGCGCCGTGCAGGTCGGGGCGCAGCATGTGGTACGCGAACCAGAACATCATCCCGAACAGGACCAGCATCCCCACCACGTCGCGGACCAGCATCCCGGTGGGGCTGAGCCACGCGGCCTTCGCCTGGAGGACGTGGTCGTGCTGCACCTTGCCCTCGCCCCACCAGTGCTCGAACCAGACGGGGTTGCCCGGCAGCTTGAGCAGGAAGAGGACGAGGCTGATCGGCAGGAACGCCACCCCGGAAAGCGCCAGGCGCTTGAGCGGCCAGCTCCAGCGGGAGTTGGTGATGTGCTGCGAGATGGCGAAGACCACCATCCCCACGGCCACCGACGACCAGAAGAGCCAGTTGAAGTGGATCGCCAGCCACATCCGCTGGCGGTCGCCGCAGAGGAACGCCGCCGCGACGCCGACCAGGACCAGCAGGGCGATGGCCCCCCACGCCGCCCCGGAG
>DASYJZ010000081.1:0-2364 GCA_035995965.1 Longimicrobium sp.
CTCCAATGTGGAAGGCGTGCTCGCCGATCCGCACGACCCGCTCGATGCGCTGGCGGCCGGGTTCCCGGCCGGCACCGTGTCGGGCGCCCCCAAGGTGCGGGCGATGGAGATCATCGACGAGCTGGAGCCGGCGCGGCGCGGCGCCTATGCGGGCGCGGTGGGCCACTTCTCGTACGGCGGACGGGCGATGGACACCGCCATCGCCATCCGCACCGTGCTGGCCGAGGGCGGGCGCGCACACGTGCAGGCGGGTGCTGGGGTCGTGGCCGACTCGGTGCCCGCCGCGGAGTACGAGGAGACGCTGAGCAAGGCGCGCGCGCTGCTCCGGGCCGTGCAGCGGGTGGTCGTTTCGTGACAGACCCTTGCGTGCGGGCGCTCCGCGTGAGTAACTATTGAAGCATCCCGAAGCACGGCGCGCCGCGAGGGGCCCCCTTCCCCCTCCCGGCGCGGCGGAACCGGCGCGCGCGACGAGCGCCGGCCCGCCCTCGATCCTGTTTTCACGGCACCACCCATTCACGCGCGGAGCCGCTCTCCGCGCGCTCCGCCCAGCGGTCGCAGGCCCCGGCACCCGAGGCTCCATGGTCGCGCATCCGGCTCCACAGGCACTCCCGGCGTCCTGATCCGCGCGCGAGAACCGTCGCACGCGCGCATGTCCGCGCGTTCTATCTCCTGCAGGCCCCCGTTCACCCGCACATCCGCGAAAGGAGGCGCCAGCGCACGAGCTTTCTTCGGAGAAAAAGGTCCTGCCGCCGCGAAGCCACAGGAGGCCACGGCGCCGGACCGCGAGACTGCCGGCGCGAGGGAGCGGCGCACCGAGGCGCACGCCCCCGTCCGCATCAGCCGGTAACCCAGCCTGGCGGGCCCCCACGGGCCCGCGAAACCCAGGAGGACGTGGAATGAGCAGACTCCGCTGGCTGCTGGCGATGATGATCGCCGCCGCCTTCGCACCGGTACCGTTGCTGGCCCAGGAGCCCGCGGTGGTGACCGGCCGTGTGGTCAACTCGTCGGGCGGTCCCGAGAACGCCGTGCAGGTGCGCATCGAGGCGCTCAACGTGGGCACCACCACCGCCGCCGACGGCAGCTACCGGCTGGTGGTTCCCGCCTCGCGCATCCGCGCCGGGCAGCAGGTGACCATCACCGCCTCGCGCGTGGGGCTCGCCGCGTCGAGCCGCACCATCACCCTCTCTCCGGGAGCAGCCGTCCAGCAGAGCTTCCAGCTCGGGAGCGACGTGCTGCGGCTGAGCGAGATCGTGGCCACCGGGCAGGGCACCGCCACCACGCGCGCCCGCTCCACCGCCACCGTGAACACGGTGAGCGCGCAGGCGATCGAGGAGAGCCGCGAGAACAACGTGGTGGCCGCGCTCGCCGGCAAGGCGCCCAACGTGCTGGTGACCTCCAGCTCCGGCGACCCCGGCGCGGGCGCGTACATCCAGATCCGCGGCGCCGCCTCGGTGTTCGGCGGCACGCAGCCGCTCTTCGTGGTCGACGGCACGCCCATCGACAACCGCTCCACGCGCACCGAGGACTACTCGAACCGCGACCCGAGCGCCGGCGGCACCAACGGCACCACCGTCACCAACCGCGCCGCCGACATCAACCCGGCCGACATCGCCGACATCCAGATCCTCAAGGGCGGCGCCGCCACGGCGCTGTACGGCTCGCGCGGGGCCAACGGCGTGGTGCTGATCACCACCCGCAGCGGCCGCGCCGGCCAGACCCGGGTGAGCTTCAACGGCACGTACGCCAGCGACGAGGTGAACAAGCTGGTGCCGCTGCAGACCCAGTACGGGCTGGGGCTCAACACCTGCCCCTCGAACCCGGCGCTGCCGTGCAGCACCACGGCCGGCTCCACCGCGGGCGTGCGCTCGTGGGGGCTGCCGATCCCGGCCAGCACCCCGGTGTTCGACCACGCGGGCGAGGTCTACCGGACCGGCAGCCACTGGGAGAGCAACCTCACCCTCTCGGGCGGCGGCGATCGCACCACCTACTACATGTCGCTGGGCCGGCTGAACCAGAACGGCGTGATCGTGGGCCCGCAGGCCTACGACCGCACCACGCTGCGCCTGAAGGGCACGCACCAGTTCGCCGACAACCTCACCGTGGGCGGCAACGTGGCCTACACCAACGGGCGCGGCGACTTCGTGCAGCAGGGCTCGAACATCTCGGGGATCCAGCTGGGCGCGCTGCGCACGCCGCCCACCTTCAACAACCTCCCCTACCTGGACCCGGTCACCGGCTTCCACCGCTCGTACCGCTGCAGCGCCATCGCCTGCACCGGGTCGCTGGAGAGCAACCGCGGCTTCGACAACCCGTTCTGGGTGGCGTACGAGATGCCGAACACCAGCAACGTGAACCGCACCTTCG
>DASYJZ010000082.1:0-4574 GCA_035995965.1 Longimicrobium sp.
CAAGTCGCTCACCCAGAACGAGTTACACTGCTACCAACGAGCACGGTTCCTGCTACCGAGGAGCCCGAGCGATGCTGGCAACTCGCACGAATGGAGGCAGAATGTCAAGCGGATTCGGCTGAGCAACGGCCGTCTCACACAGAGACGCAGAGGAACCGAGAGAACTTCAACTGCGTCTCTCGGTTCCTCCGCGTCTCTGTGTGATCGAACGAAGCTTCAGGCCCGCTGGATCCGCGGGTCGGCACCGGAGAGCGCCTCGGCGGCGAGGCGGAGGACTTCGCGGGCGTTGTCGTAGGAGATGGACTCGATCGCCTGCTGCAGCGGGAGCCACACGCACTCGGTGATCCCCTCGTCCTCCTGCGGGCAGGTGTCGCCGCGGGGCGACTCGATCAGGTAGAAGTGGCAGAACTTGTGGATCAGCCGGCCGCGGAAGCGGAAGTACCAGTCGATGGTCTGCAGCCGCGGCCCCAGGCGCAGCTCGCACAGCCCGGTCTCCTCCGCCACCTCGCGCAACGCCGCGTCGGCCGCGGTCTCGGCGCCCTCCAGGTGGCCCTTGGGGAAGCCCCAGTGCTGGTAGCGGTCGCGGATCAGCAGCACCTGCGCGGTGTGCCCGTCCCAGCGGTAGATCACCCCGCCGGCGCTGGTCTCCACCACCGCCCGGCACCCCTCGCCGCCCGCGCGCCCGCCGCGCCCCCGCCTATGCCGCGGCACCGCTCAGCCGCTCCATGATCTGCACCGCGTTGGTGGCGGCGCCCTTCCGCAGGTTGTCCGCCACCACCCAGAGGTGGAAGGTGCGCGGCAGGTCGGGGTCGGCGCGCACGCGGCCCACGAACACCTCGTTGCGCCCCGCGATCTCGTGCGGCGTGGGGAACGCCTCGGGCCCGCCCGCCATCAGGATCCCGGGGAACACCACCAGCGCGCGCCGCAGCGAATCGAGCGTGAGCTCCCGCTCCGTCTCCACCGTCACCTGCACGCTGTGGCCCACGTCCACCGGCACCCGCACGCAGGTGGCGGCCACGGGGAGGTCGGGGAGGTCGAGGATCTTGCGCGTCTCGCCGATCATCTTGCGCTCCTCGCCGGTCCATCCCTCGCCGTCGAAGTCGCCGATCTGCGGCACCACGTTCCCCGCGATGCGGCGGCTGAAGGGCGAGCCCTCCACCGGCGCGCCCAGCTTCACCGCCTGCAGCCCCTCGCCGCTGAGCTCCCGGCGCAGCGCCTCGCGCCCCGTCTCCCCCGCCCCGCTCACCGACTGGTAGGTGGTGGCGATCACCCGGACGAGCCCCGCCGCCCGCCGCACCGCCTGCAGCGCCACCACCATCTGGATGGTGGAGCAGTTCGGGTTCGCCACGATCCCCAGCGGCCGCTCGGCCGCCGCGGCCATGTTCACCTCGGGGACCACCAGCGGCACCCGGGGGTGCATCCGCCAGGCGGAGGAGTTGTCGATCACCACCGCGCCCTCGTCCGCGGCGCGCGGGCCCCACTCGCGCGAGCGGTCGGCGCCGGCGGAGAAGAGCGCCACGTCCACCCCGTCGAACACGCCCGGCCGCGGCGCCTCCACCGTCCAGTCGCGCCCGCCCCAGCGCACCACGGTGCCAGCCGAGCGCTCGCTCGCCAGCAGCGTCAGCCGGTCGACCTTCACCCGCCGCTCGCCGAGCACGCTCAGCATGGTGCGCCCCACGGCGCCGGTGGCCCCCAGGACCGCGACGTGCATCGTCCCCCCTCCCCTCAGCGCTCCGCCACGCCGGCGGCGGCGCCGGCCTCTTCCAGCCGGAAGGCCGCGTGCAGCGCCTGCACCGCCTCCGTCTCCCGCTCCGCCGGCACCAGCACGGTGATGGAGATGGAGGAGGTGGAGACGCCCTGCACCTCCACCCCCGCGTCCAGCAGCGCGCGGTAGGCGCGGGCGTAGACCCCCGGCCGCCCCGTCATCCCGTTCCCCACCAGGGCGATGCGGGAGAGGCCGGTGTGCGCCGCCACGTGCCCGCCGCCCAGCGGCTCCAGCGCCTCGCGCAGCACGGCCTCGGCGCGCGCCGCGCTCTCCTCGGCCACGGTGAGCTGGAGCTGCATCCGCCCGTCGCCGTCGAAGCTCTCGTTCACCATGTCCACGCTCACGCCGGCGCCGGCCAGCGCCTCCAGCAGCACCGTCTGCGTGCGCATCCCCGGCGCCAGCCCGCGCATCACCAGCTTCGCCTGCCCGCCCTTCGGGGCCACCCCGGTCACCACCAGCTCTTCCATCGTCCGCGCCCGTCGGGTGATGAGGGTTCCGCGCTCGCCGTCGCCATCGTCGTCCACGAAGCTGCTCAGCACGCGGATGTCCACGCCGAAACGGTCGCCGATGTCCACCGCGCGGCCATGCATGACCTGCGCCCCGTTGGCCGCCATCTCCAGCATCTCCGCGTGCGTCAGCTCGCGGATCACCCGCGCGCCGGCCACCCGCCGCGGGTCGGCCGTGTAGACGCCGTCCACGTCGGTGAAGATCTCGCAGGCATCGGCCTGGAGCGCCGCCGCCAGCGCCACCGCGGTGGTGTCGCTCCCGCCGCGCCCCAGGGTGGTGATCTCCTTCTCCGTCGACACGCCCTGGAAGCCGGCGACGATGGCGATGCAGCCGTCGTCCAGCGCCTCGCGCACCCGGTCCGCGCGCACCTCGCGGATGCGGGCGGCGGTGTGCGCGGTGTCGGTGATGATCGCCGCCTGGCTCCCGGTGAAGGAGCGCGCCTCGAACCCCTGCTCGCGGATGGCCATAGTCAGCAGAGCGGCGGCGATGCGCTCGCCCGCCGTGAGCAGCATGTCCATCTCCCGCGGATGCTCGTCCTGCGGCCGCTCGCGCTCCGTCACCAGCGACGCGAGCGTGGTCAGGTCGTCCGTCGTGTCGCCCATGGCGGAGACCACGACGACGAGCTCGTGCCCGCGCCGCCGCGCCTCCGCCACGCGGCGGGCGACGGCGCGGATGCGCTCGGGAGAGCCGACCGAGGTGCCGCCGTACTTCTGGACCAGGCGCATGCTGTTAAAAGACCTGCAGCTGCCCGATGTACTTCGCCGGGTTCTGCTGGATGTCGGCCAGCAGCCGCCGCAGCGTGACGATGGCGCGCTGCGTCTCTTCGTAGAGCGCCGGGTCGGCGAGGAGGCGGCCCATGGTGCCGTTCCCCTCGTTGATCTTCTGCATCGCCTGGTTGAGCGTGGTCATGGCCTGCCGCGCCTGGGCGATGGTGGGCGGCAGCTCGGCCAGCCCCGGCTGCAGCCCGGCGATGGTGGTGTTCAGCGTGTTCGCCGTGCGCCCGAAGCTCGCGATGGTGGTGTCGGTGCGCGCCACCAGGCCGGGGACGCCGCTGGCGGCGCTGCTCAGCTGCTGGCTGAAGGCGTTCAGGTTGGCGCTCGCCTGCCGCGCGTTGGAGAGGATCTGCTGCACGTCGCCCGAGTTGAAGTTGCGGCGCACGTCGCGCGCGGTCAGGGTGAACTCGTCGGTGGCGGTGCGGATGTTCGCGGTCGACTCCAGCACGTTGTGCCCCACCTGCCCGTAGAGGCGCGTCTGCTGATCCATGAAGCCCTTGAGCTGCCCGCTGATCTCCTCCACGTTGCCCACGGTGCGGCGGATGTCGAGCGCCGTCTCTTCCGTGAAGGCCAGGCCGATGCGGTCGGAGAGGATCGCCAGGTTGCCGGCGATGTCGGCCGCGACCGCGGTGAGCTGGGTGATGTCGGGCATGGAGGCGCCCGGGAGCACGTTCCTCCCCGGCACCTGCACGAAGTCGAGCGTCTTCCAGGCGGCGCGCGAGACGATCGCCGCCTGCCAGTCGCCGAAGAACGACTCGGGCATCACCACCACCCCCGGGTCGCGGGGGAGGATCACCCGGTCCTCCACGTTCAGCGTCACCAGCACCCCGTCGCCGCGCGGCGCCAGCTCGATCTTCGTCACCTTTCCCACCTTCACGCCGCGGTACTTCACCGGGTTCCCCTCGGCCAGCACCCCCACCTCGCTGAACACGGCGGTGAGCTCGCGCTGCTGCTTGCCGATGGAGGCGCCGCTCAGCCAGAGCGAGCCCACCAGCGCCACCACGATGCCGGCCAGCACCACCATCCCGACCAGCGCCTCGTTCTTCATCTTCATCGGTTCCTCCCGTGCGGCCCGCCATCGTCGGGAAGCGGGGTCTCGGCGTCGTGTGCCAGCTCCGCGCGCCCCTCCACGAAGCTGCGGACGATGTCGTTGTCGCTGTTGCGGATCTCGTCCGGCGTCCCGACCTGAACCACCCGTCCCTCGTACAGCATCGCGATGCGGTCGCTCACCGTGTACGCGCTCTTCATGTCGTGCGTGATCACCAGGCTGGTCACCTTGAGCTCGTCCTTCATGCGCTGGATCAGCCGGTCGATCACCGTGGTGGTGACCGGGTCGAGCCCGCTGGTGGGCTCGTCGTAGAGCAGGTACTTGGGGCGGTAGGCGATGGCCCGCGCCAGCCCCGCGCGCTTGCGCTGCCCGCCCGAGAGCTCCGCCGGCAGCCGGTTCTGAAAGCCGTCCAGGTCCACCAGCGCCAGCGACTCCTTCACCCGCTGCTCCATCTCGCCCTCGCTCACCCCGCCCTTCTTCA
>DASYJZ010000083.1:0-4718 GCA_035995965.1 Longimicrobium sp.
GGCAGCACCGGGGTGGGGAAGACGCTGCTGGCGCAGACGCTCGCGCGGGTGCTGCACGTCCCCTTCACCATCGTCGACGCGACCACGCTCACCGAGGCGGGGTACGTGGGCGAGGACGTGGAGAACATCCTGGTCCGCCTCCTCCAGGCCGCCGACTTCAACGTGGCCGAGTGCGAGCGGGGGATCATCTACATCGACGAGATCGACAAGATCGCCCGCAAGAGCGAGAACCCGTCGATCACGCGCGACGTGAGCGGCGAGGGGGTGCAGCAGGCGCTGCTGAAGATCCTGGAGGGGACCACGGCCTCCGTCCCCCCGCAGGGCGGGCGGAAGCACCCGCAGCAGGAGTACATCCAGATCAACACGCGCCACATCCTCTTCATCTGCGGCGGCGCGTTCGACGGGCTGGAGAAGATCATCGAGGCGCGCACCGGCAAGCGGCAGATCGGCTTCGCCGGCGAGAGCGCCTCGGAGCGCACGCCGGACGAGAAGCGCGACCCCTTCCGCGACGTGGAGCCCGAGGACCTGCTGCGCTTCGGGCTGATCCCCGAGCTGGTGGGACGCCTGCCCGTGGCGGTGACGCTAGAGAACCTGGACGAGGAGGCGCTGGTGCGCATCCTCACCGAGCCGAAGAACGCGCTGGTGAAGCAGTACCAGAAGATCTTCGGGATGGACGGGGTGGGGATCATCTTCGACCCCGGCGCCATCCGCGCCATCGCCTGCCAGGCGATCGAGCGGGGCACCGGCGCGCGCGGGCTGCGGGCGGTGATCGAGAACCTGATGCGCGACATCATGTTCGACATCCCCAGCCGGCAGGACGTGCGCGAGGTCGTGGTCACGCCGGAGTGCGTGACGGACGCGGTGCCGCCGCTGCTGATCCTGGCCGCGGAGCCGCGGAAGAAGAAGGAAGCGTAGGGGCGGCCGCCGGCTCAGCTTACTGCCGTTTCACACAGAGACGCGGAGGAACAGAGAGACCGGCTTCTCTCCAGTTCCTCCGCGTTTCTGCGTGGTACCGATCTTCCCGATCAAGTGTGCATTCATGGAAAAATCCCAAGACGTCATCCTGAGGCCGACCACGTTTCATCCTTCTATCCGGCAAAGATTTGGCAGGCCGAAGGATCTATAGCCGGCCCATCGATTCACTCCGGAACGCACAGCTGATCAGGGAATCTGGTGAGAGACGGTTGTTTTTCTGGATTTTTCGGCCGCGGGGTGAACGATGGGTTCAGGCGCGTGGAAAGTGGATTCGCGCGGAAAGCCTGTGTTTCAGCGCGTGAAGTGAACGAAGTGAGCAAAGGGCCGCATCGGGGCGCTCTTGTAGGATCGCGGGCGGACCGGTAATCTTTCGAGTGTACTCCAAGTGGTAGTGAACAAAGAGAACGGCCCCCGCGGCCGTCGGGGCGGAGCTGAATGGCGCCGCCCCGCTGGCCGTCCGTGGAGACCATCCGCTACGCCGCGCAGCGCGCCGTGGCGCGCTCGTCGCTGCGCAAGGTGGCGGGAGAGATGGAGATGGCCGTCTCCTGGCTGAACGCCTTCGTGGACGGCAAGGAGACGGCGATGCGCACGCAGACCAAGCGCAACCTGCGCGAGTGGTACGTGCGCATCGCGCCGGAGCTGGCGGAGCAGGACCCCGAGACGGCGGCGGCGGCGCTCACCTTCCTCGCCGGCGGGCTGCTGGAGGAGGCGGAGCGGCGCAGCGCCTACTCGCGCATGGTGCAGGCGCTCGCGCGCGGCTACTCGGACGCCGGCCCGCTCCCCGACTGGGTGCGCGCCCTGCTCGACGAGGAAGAGCCAGGCTGAGCTGACGGCGGTTGCTGACTTGCGGCACGCACCAGCGCATGCGAAGCTACCCGGATGCGCATCAAATCCGTCGAGTTCGCGGGCGCCATCGGCCAGCTCGGCCAGGCCCAGCCCGAGCCGGTGAGCGGCCTCCGCCAGGTGGCCTTCTCCGGCCGCTCCAACGTCGGCAAGTCGTCGCTCATCAACCGCCTGCTGGGGCGCACCCGCACCGCCATCGCCCGCGTCAGCCAGGAGCCGGGGAAGACGCAGGAGATCAACTTCTACTTCGTCCGCGCGGACCCGGGCGACTTCTGCCTGGTCGACCTCCCGGGCTACGGCTACGCCAAGGTGCCCAAGGCGCTGCGCGACCGCTGGCAGCCGCTGATCCACGGCTACCTGTCGAAGAGCGCGGAGCTGGCGGGCGTGGTGCAGCTCATCGACCTGCGCACCGGGCCCACCCCCGAGGACCTCCGCTCCGTCGACTACCTGGCCGAGCTCGGCATCCCCGTGCTCTTCGCGCTCACCAAGGCCGACAAGCTCACGAAGACGGAGCGCGAGAAGGCGTTCGCGAAGGCGGTGAAGATGCTGGAGATCGACCCCGAGCAGGCGATCCCCTTCTCCGCGCCGAAGGGCGACGGGCGCGAGGAGCTGCTCGAGACGCTGGGCTCGCTCCTCTTTCCCGAGTCGGATGCGGGCGCGGAGGGCGAGGACGCGGCGGCGGCGGAATGAGGCCGCTCTCGCCACGGGCGGAGCGGTTCGCTACCATTGGAAGGTGCGCCCGATCCCACCCGTTCCACCCGGAGGCTCCCACCATGCGCCGCGCCCGCTCCCTCGCCCTGCTCCTGCTCGCGCTGGCCGTCCCGCTCCTGCACGGGTGCTCGCTGTTCCGGAACTCCACGCGCGGCGAGACCGTGGAGGTGGAGGTGAACAACGACCTGCCGCTGCGCACGCCGCTCACCATCTACGTGCTCTCCGACGTGGGGAACCGCCAGCTCCTCGGCAGCGTGGCCCCGGGCTCCACCTCGCGGCTGCGCTTCCGCGCGGCGGCCATCACCGGCAACTACCGCTTCGTGGCGCGCGTGGCGTCGCAGACGCAGGGCGACTACCTGGTGTCGAACCCGGTGGCGCTCACGGGGGGCGAGACGGTGAGCTGGGAGATCCGCAACAACGTGCTGCTCGTGGCCCGCTGAGGTCGGTCGTTTCCCCGGCTCTTACGGAACGTCTCACGCAGAGACGCGGAGGAACGGAGAGGGCACAGAAAAACGGCGGCGCGACTCCGATGGGGAGGCGCGCCGCCGTCTTCATCCTCGCTGCCGATTCTACGGCGTCGGGGTGCGGGTGGCGCTTTAGCCGTCGCCGGGGATGAGCGGGAGGCCGGCGCCGCGGCGGCACTCGGGGACGTAGCCGGCGTCGGCGGCGCGGCAGGCCTGCTCGCGGCCGGGCGCGGTGGGCTGCAGCAGCGCGATCTCCTGCCCCACGGCGTTGTAGCACGCCGACTTCGTCTGGTCCGGCGCGATCCGGCAGAAGCTCAGCCCGTCGCGCGGGTCGGCGGTGACGTCGACGATGTTCTTCACCACGCCGATGATGCAGTACGACTCCCCGATGTCGGGCGCCGCCCCGCAGTATGCGATGGCCTGCTCGCGGTTGCCGCGGCCCCACGAGTTGGCGTCGCGGCCCAGGCTCACGTAGCAGGTGTAGCGGTACGCCTCCGGGCTGCGCCCGCACTGCTGCGCCGCGCCGGCGAAGTCGCCGTGGTTGCGGAAGAGGATCGCCGACGTCTGCATCAGGTAGCACGCCGACTTGTGGTGCTCCTTCACCACCGTGCACGGGTACAGCGGCTCGTTCGGATCGAGCGCCATGAACGACTCCGCCGCGCCGTGCTCCCCGTGTCCTTCCATGGCCGACATGTCGTGGCCGGCCATCTCGTGCCCGGCGGCCGCGTGCGACGCGCTGTCGTGCGCCGGGGCGGCGCCGTGGCCCGCGTGCTCGCCGGCGTCGGCCACGCGCGTGACGTTCATGTGGTGCGGCTGCGTGGCGTTCACCACGTTCTCCATGAACGCGCCGCCCCAGCACGCCTGCTTCTCGAAGCTGTCCGCCAGCAGGTCGCACGAGTCGAGCGCCTTGAGCAGGTGGTGCGACTCCACCGCCATCACCCCGTGCCCGATGCCGTGCGCGCACTGGAACTCCAGCCAGCGCTTGTCCGGCGCGCGGTAGGGCTGGCAGAGGCCGTTCAGCCTGGCGGGGGTGACGCCGCCCTCGGTGCCGCGCGAGTCGCCGAAGTAGGCCTGGATCACGCCGTGGTAGCACCCGGACTGGAAGTCGGCGGTGCAGAGCGCGAAGGTCTGCGCCACCGTCTCGGGCGACTTGTAGGCGGCGATGCCGATGCCGTGCGCGTAGACGTGGCCGTCGCGCGCCACGTCCTCATCCTCCTTGGAGAGGATGAGGAGCGCGCCCATGGCCTTGTCCACCCCGGCGGTGCCGAGGATGGAGGTGAGCGCGCCCTCCAGGCACTCCTGCTTCTTCGCCCCCGCGCCGCCGCACCCCTGCCGCGCCCACTCGGCGATCTCCGCGGGGGTGGACTGCGGCGTCCAGGTGGCGGGCGCCAGCCGGGGCACGGCGGGCGCGGCCGCGGCCGTGGAGGCGGAGCGGCTGCTCTTGGGCGACGCGCACTGCGACGCGGCGAGCGATGCCGCCGCGCAGGCGGCGACGAGCGCGAGGCTCTTGAGGTTGGAGCGCATGGCTGTGGTCGATCGGTTGCGGTGCTTCGACGTTCGGGTTTCCGGCCCGCGAAAGCTCGCAACCGGCGGGCCGGGGCGCAATCGGGGGATAGGGAAGTGCGAAGTGCGAAGTGCTGAGTGCCTGGGAGACTTCTGAGAAGCCTCGCCCCCAAACGGTGTCATCCTGAGGCCCTAACCCGGCGTTGCGTCAGCATGCGTCGG
>DASYJZ010000084.1:0-2803 GCA_035995965.1 Longimicrobium sp.
GGAACGCGCGCCAGGGGCCCACGCGCCACGGGTTGGTGTGGCCGTAGAGACCGATCACCGGCACGCCGAACGCGCGGGCGACGTGCACCGGCCCGGTGTCCGGCGCCAGGACCAGGCCGCTCCCCGCGAGCATCCACGTCAGCCGGCGGATGGAGTCGCCCAGCGCCCACACCGGCCTGGCGCTCGACCGGTCGACGATCTCGCGGGCGATGGCCTGCTCGCGCGCGCCGGGGCCGCCGGCCAGCACCACGCGGAAGCCGAAGTCGCGGTCCAGCGCGTCGGCCACGCGCGCCCAGCGCTCCGCCGGCCAGTCCTTCTTCGCGTTCGCCGAGGCAGGGACGATGGTCGCGACCGGCCGCCCCTCGAACGCGGCGAAGAACTCCGCCTGCGCCGCGCGCTCGTCGTCCGCCAGCGCGATGCGCCACTCCGGCTCGTCGACGGGGACGCCGAGGTGCTCCGCGAACTCCATGAACATGTCCGCCGTGTGCGCGCGCGGCCGCGGCTCCAGGTGGTGGTTCGACGCGAGCCACACCCCCTCGAAGGTGCGACGTCGATCGAATCCGAGCCGGTGCCGCGCCCGCGAGAGGAGCGTGGGCCAGACGCTCTTGGTGTAGACGTTGAGGTTGAGCGCCAGATCGATCCGCCCGCCCTCGCCCAGCTTCCGCGCCAGGCGCCGTACCCCCCGGATCCCCTCCTGCTTCCGGTACACCACCACGCGGTCGATGGACGGATGGCCGGCCAGCAGCGGCGCCGCCATCGGCTCCACCACCCAGGTGATGCGGCGCGAGGCGTCGTCGTCCTTCAGCGCGTTCACCAGCGGCAGCCCGTGCACCACGTCGCCCAGCCCGCTGAGCAGGACGATGCAAAGGTGATCTGCCGGGTAGCGCAGCGGCGCGGGCATCCGGGGCCGTCAGGCGGTTGTGGCGGCCGGCGCGGGCGGGCGCCCGGCCAGCAGCGCCTCCCAGCGGTCGAGCATGGTCTCGTACGAGAAGCGCTCGGCCACGCGGCGGCGCCCCGCCTCGCCCATCGCCCGGCGCGCCGGTGCGTCCGCGAGCAGGCGGCGGAGGGCGGCCGCGAGCCCATCCACCGAGAACTCCACGATCTCGCCGGGGGCGCCGCCGTGGTCGAACGGCTCCAGCGCCTGGGCCGCCCCGCTGACCGGCGTGCTCACCACGGGCACGCCGAACGCCATCGCCTCGAGCATCGCGTTGGCCATCCCCTCGCGGTCGGAGGAGACCACGAACAGGTCGATCGCGTCGAGCACGTCGCCCACGTCGCGTCGGAAGCCGGGGAGGTGCAGGCGGTCGGCCACGCCCAGCCCGGCTGCGAGCGACTGCAGCGCCGCACGCTCCTCGCCCTCGCCGGTGACTACGCAGTGCACGCAGGACGGGAGGAGGGCCAGCGCGCGCACCAGCCGGTCCAGCCGCTTCTGCCACGCCAGCCGCGCCACGGCACCCACCACCGGCGCGCCCGGGGGGATCCCCAGCTCGCGGCGCACGGCCCCCGGCTCGCGCGTCCGCTCGGGCGTGCGCACCCCGTCGTGCAGGGTGACCACGCGGCGCGGGTCGAGGCCGCCGGCCAGGAAGGGGGCGCGCATCGCCTCGGCGTTCAGCGTCACCACGTCCACCAACCGGCGCAGCGCCCAGCGGTAGCGCGCGCCGCGGGCCGGCGTGTCGCCCTCCAGCACGATGCGCTGGACCACCGGCCGGACGCCGCCCAGGCGCGCCCCCAGGCCGCTCAGCAGCACCTTGCGGAAGGTGGTCAGGATCACCGCGTCGGGCCGCTCGCGCCGCAGCCGGGCGCCCAGGCGCAGCGCGTCGGTGAGCACCGCCTCGCCGCCGACGCGCTGCACGCCGGCCGGAACGCCGTAGGACTCGACGCGCGCCGCGATCTCCCGCTCCAGGCAGAGCATCAGCACCCGGTGGCCGCGCCCCTGCAGCCCCGCCAGCAGCAGCACCGTGCCCAGCTCGCCCCCGCCGAAGATGGGCGAGCCGTTGTGCGCGATCACGTACATGGGCCGAAGAGCACGCGCTCGCACGCCTCCACCATCCGCTCCACCCCGAAGCGCTCCCGGATCCGCCGCAGCGCCTCGGCGGTGCGTTCGGCGACGGCGCCGTCGGCCGACGAGAGGCCGGCCGCGACCTCGCGCAGCGCGGCGGCCATCGCCCCCTCGTCGTCCACCGGCACGATCCAGCCGGCGGGCGGGCCGCCGTCTTCCGCGCCCAGCGCCGAGCGCACGCCGCTGATGTCGGTCGCGATCACGGGGACCCCGGCCGCCATCGCCTCGAGCATCACGTTGGCCATCCCCTCGCTGCGGCTGGGGAGCACGAAGACGTCGAGCCCCGCCACCACCTCGGGGCCGTCGTCGCGGTGCCCCAGCCAGTGCACCCGCGCGCCGATGCCCAGCGCGTCGGCCAGCCCGCGCAGCTCGCCGAGCCCCGCGCCCCCGCCGGCCACCACCAGCCGCGCGCCCGGGAGCTGCGCCGCCGCGAACGCCCGCGGCAGCAGGTCGAAGCCCTTCCGCCGCGCCACGTGCCCCACCCCGCCCACCAGCCGCTCGCCCGCGCCGGCGCCCAGCTCCGCCCGCAGGCGCGCGCGCAGCACCGCGGGGGGCGCGGAGGGGGGGCGGATGCCGTTCATCACCACGTGCACCGCCGCGGGGTCGAACCAGGGCGCCCCGCGGGCGAACGCGTCGCGCACCTGGCGCGAGTTCACGATCACCGCGTCCACGCGGCCGCGGTAGGCGCGCGCCACCGGTCCGCGCGCCGGGATGGTGCGGGTGATGCCCAGCCGGGCGACCACG
>DASYJZ010000085.1:0-11794 GCA_035995965.1 Longimicrobium sp.
ACGCTGGGCACCTACATCGCCTTCACCGCGTACATGGGGTACCTGTACAACCCGCTGCAGCAGATCACCGGGCTGTTCAGCGATTTCCAGCAGACCGCGGTGAACCTGGGGCGCATGTTCGAGTACCTGGACAGCCCCGTGGAGCAGGATCCCGCCGGCGCCTACCTCCCCCCCGCGCCCGTCACGCACGTGATCGAGGGCGACGTGCGGCTGCGCGACCTGAGCTTCGGCTACAGCGAGGAGAAGCGGGTGCTGCACGACGTCAACCTGCACTTCCCGCGCGGCACCATCACCGCGGTGGTGGGCCCCAGCGGCGCCGGCAAGAGCAGCCTGCTGCGGCTGATCACCCGCATGGAGGAGCCCGACGCCGGCCAGGTGTTCGTCGACGGCTCCCCCGTGACCGCCATGCCGCTCGCCGACCTCCGCCGCCAGGTGTCCGTGGTCTGGCAGGAGTTCGGGCTGATGCAGGGCACCGTGTGGGAGAACCTCACCCTGGGGACCGATGCGCCCACCCGCGCGCGGGTCGACGACGCGGTGCGCCTCTGCCGGCTGGACGGGCTGGTCGCCGAGCTCCCCAACGGCTACGAGACCAGCGTGGCCGAGTGGGGCGCCACCCTCTCCGGCGGGCAGCGCCAGCGGATGGCCATCGCCCGCGCGCTGGTGCGCGACACCCCGGTGCTCCTGCTCGACGAGGCCACCAGCAACATCGACATGCAGACCGAGACCGAGATCCTGCGCGACCTCTTCGCGCGGGTGGGGGGGAAGACGGTGATCTTCGTGACCCACCGGGTGCAGACCGCCGCGCTGGCGGACCAGATCTGCGTGATCGACGCGGGCCGCGTGGTCGGCGTCGGCACGGACGCGGAGCTGATGCGCGACTGCGAGCCCTACCGCCTGCTGCACGGCGGCGCCGGCCCCGACGAGGGGCGCCTGCTGCGCGCCGTCCCCCAGGTCTAGCCGATGGCCTCTCCCACCCCCTCGCCCGCCACCGACCGGGACCGCGGGGTCATCCCCCTGCGCCTCCCCGAGCTCCCCCACGAGGGGCAGCCCGGCGCGTCGTTCGTGCGGCGCGCGGTGGGGCTGACCCTGCTCACCATCGCCGCGCTGGCGGTGGCGGGGACGCTGGTGGCGTGCCTGGTGAGGATGGACGTCACCGTGAAGGCGGCCGGCGTGCTGGAGCCGATCCGCATCTACCCCGTGAGGGCGATGGAGGGCGGGGCGGTGCGCGCGGTGCTGGTGCAGACGGGCGACACCGTGCGCGCCGGCCAGGTGCTGGTGCGGCTCGACACGGTGGAGCTCACCTCCGCGCTCGCGCAGCTCGAGGCGCAGTACCGCGCCGCCGACATCGACCGGCGCCGCTCCGCTACCGCCGACCCGCTGCAGCGCGAGCAGAGCGTGGAGCGCTCGGCGCAGTCGCGCTCGCGCCTGTCGACGGCGCTCGCCACGCTGCGCCAGCGGATGGTCGAGTACGACCTGGGCACCAACGCAGACTCGCTGCTGGCGGCGTACGTCCCCGGCCGCCACGTGGCCATCGACCAGGCGGTGGGCGAGGTGAAGAGCGCCCAGGCCGACCTCCGCCTCTCCGGCGCCGAGGGCGGGCTGCAGGAGCTGTCGCGCTTCGACCGCGAGAAGCTGGGCACGCAGATGGAGCAGCTCGCCGCGCAGATCGCGGCCGCGCGCGAGCGCCTGTCGCGCCTCACCGTCCGCGCGCCCACCGACGGGGTGGTGCTCACCGAGCAGATGGAGCGCCTCCCCGGCGCCTTCGTGCGCGAGGGCGAGCAGATCGTGGAGCTGGCCGACCTGAACGACTGGCGGGTGCTGCTCTCCGTGAGCGAGCGCGACGTGCACAAGATCGAGCTGGGCGACTCGGTGAAGGTGGACCTCCTCGCCTTCGACGAGTCCGAGCGCGAGCAGCTGCGCGGGAGCGTGGCCTACGTAGCCCCCGAGCCGCTCTCGTCGCAGTCGGCCGCCAGCGTGGGGAGCTCGGCCGCGGCCGCGCCCCTCCCCGCGGGCGGCGCGGGGGGCTACCGGGTGATCGCCTCGCTCGACCGGCCGCAGCTGGAGCGGATGGGGATCACCCGCTTCCGCCGCGGATACACGGTGCAGGGCTACGTGGTCACCCGCTCCGGGCGCATCATCACGCTGCTGTGGAACTACCTGACGGAGAAGCTGGGATCGTGAGCGTGGAAGGAGCGAGGTTCGGGCCGCCCGCGCCGTTCGAGCCCCCGGCCTGGGTGGCCGAGGGGCTGGGCCGGCCGACGGGGAAGGGGCTGCTGGTGGGGGTGATCGACAGCGGATGGGACCGCGCCTGCGACGACCCGCGGGTGCTCCCCGGCGTGGGGCTGGTGGACCCGGCCGACGACCTGGCGATGCTCCGCACCGACGACGACCACGACCGGGTGGGCCACGGCACCGCCTGCATCCACCAGATCCTCCGCATCGCGCCCGACGCGGAGGTGGTGCCGATCCGCGTCTTCGGCAAGGATCTGGAGACCAGCCCGGGGACGCTGCAGGCGGGGATCCTCTACGCCATCGAGCGCGGGGTGAACGTGGTGAACCTGAGCCTGGGCACCACGCTGGAGGGCACGCTGCACCCGCTCTACGCGGCGTGCGAGAAGGCGCGGCGGCAGGGGATCATCATCGTCGCCGCGGGCCACAACTCCAGGGACTGGAGCTACCCGGCGATCTTCGAGAACGTGATCGGCGTCTCCGCCGGCCGCTTCGGCTCCGCCTACGACTTCCGCTACCTCCCGGACGAGGCGATGGAATGCCAGGCGTGGGGGGTGGAGCAGCCGGTGGTCTGGCTCCGCGGCGAGCAGCAGATCAAGCACGGGACCAGCTTCGCCGCCCCCAACATCACCGGCATCGTCTGCCTGCTGCTGGAGCGCCATCCGGGCGCCACCCTGGAGCAGGTGCGCGACCTGCTGGCGGAGCACGCGACGCTCTCGCCCGAGCCGGAGGCGACGGAGGCTGAGGCCACGGCGCCCACTCCCCGCGGCTCAGGCCGCGTACCCTCTCCCGTACCGGGAGAGGGTGGGTAAGCCGGGCATCGACCTCGCTGCTGTCCGTCGTGCGACGATAGAGCGGTTTGCGAATGAGTTCGGAGTCGCCCGCGACTCAGCGCCCTCTCCGGCTCGCCAAGGCTCGCCACCTCTCCCGTACCGGGAGAGGTTGAATTCCCCGGCGCCTGCGCGACCTCCACCCGGCGGCGCTGGGGCGGTCTTCGCACGGCCGCTCGCAGGCTGCGCGGCCGCCGAGGCCACCCACCCTCGCCCGGTACGGGAGAGGGTTTGCGCTCTCAGGCGCAGGGAGAGGGCGCCACGGCCGCGGACGCGCACAAACTCCGGACCCGGGAGAAAACCGCTCTAGCCGCTGCGCTACCCGGTTCCGCTCCCCGTCCCCTTGTCCTCCTCACCGTTCGCCATTACCTTAGTAGTGAGATGAATCAACCCAATCCGGCGTCTCCGCCACGCGAGACGCCCGACGAAGAGACCGCGCTCGCGCTTCGCACCTGGATCGCGCTGGCGCGGGCGCACAACGCGGTGGCCACCCGCGCCACAGCCGACGTCGCGCGGCACGACCTCACCGTCGCCGAGTTCGGCGTGCTGGAGGCGCTCTACCACAAGGGCCCGATGCTGCTGAGCGAGGTGCAGCGCCGCATCCTGGTCTCCAGCGGCGGCATCACCTACCTGGTGGACCGGCTGGAGAAGCGCGGCCTGGCCGAGCGCCGCGACTGCCCCGGCGACCGCCGTGCACGGCTGGTCGGGCTGACGGCGAGCGGCGAGGAGCTCGTCCGCCGGATCTTCCCCGAGCACGCCGCGGTGATCCGTGACGCGCTCGCCGGGCTCGGCCGCGAGGAGAAGCGCCAGGCCATCCGGCTGCTCCATGCGTTGCTCGCCGGCGCGGGCGCGGAGCCCCCGTCCGAAGCCGCGTGAGGCCGCCTTTTCCGTTCACACATATCTCAGCACTGAGTTTACTTCGGGAGGTCGATGATGGAACCGCTGACCACGCAGGGGCTGCACCACGTCACCATGGTGTCGGCGAACGCCCAGCGCACGCTGGAGTTCTACCGCGACGTGCTCGGGCTGGGGCTGGTGAAGCGCACCGTCAACTTCGACGATCCCGGCTCGTACCACCTGTACTTCGGCGACCCGCTGGGCTCGCCGGGGACGCTGCTGACCTTCTTCGAGTGGCCGCGGGCGCCGCGCGGCGGCTGGGGCGTGGGCGGCGTGCACCACGTGGCGATGGGCGTCGCGGCCGACGACGGGCTGCTGCGCTGGAAGCGGCGCCTGACGGACCTCGGCGTGCCGGTCAGCGGCCCGTTCGACCGGCGCTGGTTCCACAGCATCTACTTCAGCGACCCCGACGGGCAGATCCTGGAGATCGCCACCAAGGGCCCCGGCTACACGCTCGACGAGCCGGCGGACGCGCTCGGCCAGACCATCATCACCCCGCCGGCG
Source organism: Longimicrobium sp. (assembly GCA_035995965.1). GTDB lineage: Bacteria > Gemmatimonadota > Gemmatimonadetes > Longimicrobiales > Longimicrobiaceae > Longimicrobium. Next base: position 4,461 of record DASYJZ010000085.1, read on the forward strand.
GCGAACCTGGCCGGGCAGCGCGACGAAGCGGCGATCCAGGCGCGCACCTGGCCGGAGCCCGTCCCCGAGATCACGCCCGACATGGCGCTCGACGGGCTGCACCACGTCTCCGCCATCACCCGCGACGTGGAGCAGGCGAACGACTTCCTGCAGGAGGCGCTGGGGCTGCGGCTGGTGAAGCGCACGCTCAACCAGGACGCGCCCGACATGCCGCACTGGTTCTGGGCGGCGTACGACGGGCAGACGGTGGGTCCGCACAGCGCCTTCACCCTCTTCGGCTTCCCGCCGCGCGGCAAGGTCGCGCGCGGCGGGGTGGGGCAGACGCACCACGTGGCCTTCCGCGCCGGGAGCGACGAGCAGCAGCGCGAGTGGCGCGACCACCTGCTGAGCCTGGGCGTGCAGGTGTCGCCGGTGATGGACCGCGACTACTTCCGCAGCATCTACTTCCACGCCCCCGACGGCCTGCTGCTGGAGATCGCCACCGACGGCCCCGGCTTCATGGTCGACGAGCCGCGCGAGAGTCTGGGCACCGAGCTGCGCGTCCCGGCCTGGCTCGCCGGCCGCCGCGAGGAGATCGAGGCGGCGCTGGCGCCTCTGCGATAGTTTGGACCAGGCACGTCGCCCCGCCGGTGTCATCCTGAGGCGCGGCCGCACGTCCTCTGCCTCCGCGCAAGTGACGGTAGCGCCGTGAGGACCTGACCGCGGCAACGCGAGGCCGTAGGCGGAAGCCGCACCGCAACCGCAGCCACGACGCCGTCGACTCGGAAGCCTCGGCGGCCGCGCCGAGCCGGCGATGCACGGACGATCGAACTTCACCGGGGGATGACGATGACGGACACCGAATCGCCGCGCCCGCTGCGCGTCCTCGGCTTCGCGGGAAGCCTGCGGGCCGCGTCGTACAACAAGATGCTCCTGCGCGCCGCCGTCGAGCTGGCGCCGGAAGGGATGGAGATCGAGGTCTACGACATCGGCGAGATCCCGCTCTACAACGAGGACGTCGAGACCGCCGGGACGCCGCCCGCGGTGGAGGCGTTCCGCGCCGCCATCCGCCGCGCGAACGCCCTGCTGATCGCCACCCCCGAGTACAACCACGGCGTCCCCGGCGTGCTGAAGAACGCGATCGACTGGGCCAGCCGCCCGCCGCGCACGTCGCCGCTGGCGGGGAAGCCGACAGCCGTGTTCGGCGCCTCGCCCGGCGCGATCGGGACGGCGCGGGCGCAGACGCAGCTCCGCGCGTCGTTCGTCTTCACCGACACGCCCGCGCTCCCGCAGCCCGAGGTGCTCGTCTTCCGCGCCCACGAGAAGTTCGACGCCGCCGGCCGGCTGACGGACGAGCCGACCCGGGTGTTCGTCGGCCGCCTGCTCGTGGCGCTCGCCGACTGGACGCGGCGGCTCACCCGCTGAGCTTCCAGACGCAACGTCAGCGGCATTTCTCACAGACGGCACAAGGGGAGGATAGAGGAACCACGCGCAGTCCTCCGTGTCCCCGGTGGCCTCTGTGAGAGACGCCGTTTCTCGCCATGAGCCGATCGGAGCTATTGGGTACCCACGAATCTTGACGCTCCCGCACAATCCGTTTAGCCTTCCCGTCGCAGTCGCCCCTGTCGACTCCCCTGCCCGTCCGGGCACCCGATCCCGCATCCATCCTGATCCTCCGCGTCCGGCTCTCCGCCGGGGCACGCTCATCTTCCGTTCGCCCTGGAGACCCCATGAAGAAGTGGATGAAACGAACCGGCATCGGCGTCGGCTCCATCGTCCTCGCGCTCGTGCTCGCTGTGGGCGTGATCTACGCCGCCAGCGAGGTCCGCTTCCGCCATGCGTACACGGACGTGGCGGTGACGCCCTTCCGCGCTGCCGCCGCTTCGCCCGACGCGCTCGCCCGCGGCCGCCACCTCGCCACGGCGATCGGCAAGTGCGTCGATTGCCACGGCTCCGACCTGGGCGGCAGGGTGTTCATGGACGGCGGCCCGCTGGGGGTGGTGGTCGCCACCAACCTCACCTCGGGCCGCGGCGGCATCGCCTCCAGCTATAGCGACGGCCAGCTCGAGCGCGCGATCCGCCACGGCGTCGGCGCCGGCGGACGGGCGCTCGCCATCATGCCCTCGAACGACTTCGCGGCGATGAGCGACGCCGACCTCCAGGCGCTGATCGCGTACCTGCGCACGGTCCCGCCGGTGGACCGCACCGTCCCCGCCACCAACGTGCGTGCCCTGGGCCGGGCGTTCTACCTGGCGGGGAAGCTCGACCTCTTCCCGGCCGAGCTGATGGATCACCACGCCGCGCGTCCCGCGCCGGTGCCGGCGGGCGTCACGGTCGAGTACGGGCAGTACCTGGCCACCATCGGCGGATGCCGCGGGTGCCACGGCCCGGACCTCGCGGGCGCACCGGCGATGGGTCCCCCGGGCACGCCGCCGCCGGCCAACCTCACCGCCGCAGGCGAGGTCGGGCAGTGGAGCAAGGACGACTTCGTCCGCGCGCTCCGCACCGGCCGCCGTCCGAACGGCACCGCGATCAACGCCTTCATGCCCTGGGCGCTCGCCGGCCTGATGACCGACGACGAGATGAGCGCCGTCTGGATGTACATCAAGAGCGTCCCGTCGAAGCCCACGCCGAAAGCCTGAGGCTCGGTACGGAGGACGAATGACGGACCGCCCCCGGTGCAACGATGCGCCGGGGCGGTCTCGCTTTCGAGTGCATTCAGGGAAGGAGACGCTCTGCCGAACGCTTCAAGCCAGCCGCGACGAACGCGGCGCGGTACTCGGCCGGCGAGTACGGCGGCCTCGTCAATGCCGCTCGGTGCCGCTCCAGCACCATGGCCGCCGTAGCCCGGTCCCGGGAGACGAGCTCAACGACGAACTGGTCCGGATCGGAGGCGCTGAGCCCGTGTGGCGCAAGTGCGTCAGGGGGAAAATCTCGGAGGTTGCGGGTGACGATCACCGTCGCTCCTCCCTTCAGCGCCGCGGCTGCGACATGGCGGTCCTTCGGATCGACGCCGGCGAACAGCCTCTCATAGGCGCGGTAGCCTTGCACCCGTGCCTCGGGAAAGGCCTCCTCCATCAGCGTTCGGACGCGCGCAAGCCGGTCGGGCGGGATGTCGGGCCGATCCTGGGCCAGGTTTCGGATCCATTCGCGGTGGACCTGGTCCGTCCAGCGAGGAGTGAACAACTCCGCCGCCGCAAGCCGCAGCAGCACGTCGCGAAGGAACTGGGGATACAGGACGTTCGCGTCGAGCGCCGCGATCGGGCGCTCAGGAGAAGCCGCCATACGGACGCTCAGCCGGCAGCGAGCCGATCGTAAAGGCCGAGCGCCTGCGTCTCCTCCACCAGCTCGTCCAAGAGGCGGTGCCGCCGATCCATGGTGCGCTTCAACTCCATCACGTCAACAAGACGTACGCGCCGATGCCGGCTGATCCTGCGTCCCGGAAGCACGCCGGTGTCGACGAGCTTCGCCACGTGCGGCCGCGACACTCCCAGCAACCGCGCCGCGACACCCGTGGACACCTCCTCGGCGGTGCTGACGACCGCGACTACGTGCCCGAGCGCCGCCTCGTTCAGGATCGAGCCCAGCAGGCGGGCTACCCGATTCGGAAGGGCGAGCGGCTCGAGCCCGGGCGCGCTCACGGTCAGCCGGGTGCCCGCCGGCAGCCGGCCGAGGGCCGCGGCACCGCGGGCCGCCTCGGTCGAGTCCGCCCCCGGCTGCCCGGGGTCGAGCACGTCCACGAGAACGCCATCGTAGTTGTATGCCACCATGCCCTCCTTTCGTCGTCTGATAGCTTAACCGGAGATTCAACGAAACGCAACAAACGAAACGTGCCCAGAGCTCCTCCCGTCTCCGGCGTGGTGCAACTCGTTTCCGTGGTATGGCCGTTGCTTCGATGAGCGGCCCATGACGGTCCAGGAGAGTCCGATGACATCCGCGCCACCGCCAGCCGCCGCGGACGATCGCACGGTGGAGGACGCCCGCATCGCGCACGAGCTGCCGCTGCAGCGCTTCCGCCAGCCGGACGACGTGACCTGCGGGCCCACCTGCCTGCGCAAGGTCTACTCGTTCTACGGCCTCGACATCTCGCTCGACGAGGTGATCGCGGCGCTGGAGCGCAACGAAGACGGCGGCACCCTCGCCGTGTTCCTCGGCATCTCCGCGCTCAAGCGCGGGTTCAGCGCGCGGATCTACTCGTACGACCTGCGCATCTTCGATCCGACCTGGTTCGGCCTCGATCCGGAGGCGCTGGCGGAGAAGATCCTCGCCCGCTTCCCCTACCTCGACGACGCCAAGCGCCTGCAGGCCGCGGGCGCGTACATCCGCTTCCTGAAGATGGGCGGCGAGCTGCGCTTCGACGAGCTGACGCCGGCGCTGCTCAAGTCCATCATCGACCGCGAGCACCCCGTGCTGGCGGGGCTCAGCGCCACCTACCTCTACCGCTACTCCCGCGAGCGGTGGGACAGGATCACCGGCCGGGCGATGGACGACGACGTGCGCGGCGAGCCCACCGGCCACTTCGTGGTGATCAGCGGCTACGAGCAGTGGGGGCGCCGCCTGGTGGTGCGCGACCCCTTCGAGCACGTGCCCAACTCCGACGACGGCCGTCTCCTGGTCGACGCCGAGCGCCTGACCAACGCCATCCTGCTCGGCGACCTGACCTACGACGCCGTGCTCCTGGAAGTCTGGCCCGCGCGGGAGGCCGCGTGAGCCGCAGGCGCGTGCTGGTGGTAGTGCAGGACCCCCGGGACGCCGAGGGGCTGCCGGGCGAGATGGTGGTCGAGGCCGACCGGTACCTGGAAGGCGGCGGCGACCTCGCCGAGCCGCGGGTTACGGTCGTCAACCTCTGCCGCTCCACGCGGTACGGCAGCCGCGGCTACTACGTGTCGCTGCTGGCGGACGCGCGCGGCCAGCAGCCCATCCCCTCGGTGGAGACCAGCGAGGGGCTGCAGGAGCCGTACGGACGCTTCCGCGCGCTGCAGGAGGCGGGGGTCCCCACCGTCGACGCGGCCGAGATGCGCGTCCGCGCCCGCACCGTCCCCGGCCACGCCCCCACGGCGGCGCCAGCGGCTGATGACGACGGCGAGGCGCCCCCGCGCTTCCCCGTTCCGCTGATCCGCGGCGAGGACGGGGGATGCCGCCCGGCGCGGGCCGACGAGTATGTGGAGACGCTGGTCCACCTGGGCCGCTGCGCCGACCCCCGCTTCCAGCGCGCGGCGCTCGCCGTCTACCGCGAGTGGCCCGCGCCGGTGCTGCGCCTGCAGCTGGTCAGCGAAGACGAGGAGTGGAAGGTGACGCAGGTGGCGGCGGCCGCCCCGCACCACCTCTCCGCCGACGAGCGCGCGCAGCTGGTGCGCGCGCTGGCCGACCCCGAGCGCGTGGCCCGCCGCGGGCGCGAGGCCCCGCGCGAGACGGTGCGCGCGTCCATCGCGGTGCTGGTGGACCCGGGCGACCCGTTCAGCCCCTCGTCGCCGGAGACCATCGACCGGCTGGAGCGCGTGGCGGCGCGGATGAACGTGCACCTGCACCGCATCGGCCTGGGCGACCTGCGCAAGCTCCCCGAATACGACGCCCTCTTCATCCGCGTGCTCACCGGCGTCTCCGAGCCCGCCTTCCAGTTCGCGCTGCGGGCCGAGGCGCTCGACATGCCCGTGGTCGACGACCCGCAGTCCATCATCCGCTGCGGCAACAAGGTCTTCCTCGAAGAGCTGCTCCGGCGCGAAGAGATCCCCACGCCGCGCACCCTCATCGTCACTCGCCACACGCCGTGGGAGCAGGTCTCGGCGCTGGGGCTGCCGCTGGTGGTGAAGCTCCCCGACGGCTCCTTCTCCGCCGCCGTGCACAAGGTCGCCACGCGCGACGAGTTCCACCGACGCACCGCGGAGATGTTCGAGCGCTCGCCGCTCATCATCGCCCAGGAGTTCCTTCCCACCGAGTTCGACTGGAGGGTGACGGTCCTGGGACGAAGGCTGCTCTTCGCCGCGCGCTACCACATGGCGCGCGGGCACTGGCAGATCCGCAGCGAGGTGAAGGGCACCGAGCGCTACGGCCGCGTCGAGGCGGTGCCGCGCGACGAGGCCCCCTCCGACGTGGTGGAGGTCGCGCTACGGGCCGCCTCGCTCATCGGCGACGGGCTCTACGGCGTGGATCTGAAGGAGACGCCGAACGGACCCGTGGTGATCGAGATCAACGACAACCCCAACCTCGACGTGGGCTACGAAGACGCGGAAGACGGCAACGCGGTCTACGAAGACGTCGTCCGCTTCTTCCTGGAGCGCGTGGAGGAGGGCGCGCCGCCGCGGGAGACCCACCGCCGGCGCAACGCTCCCGAGGCCGCGCTCGCCTCCATCCGCCGCCCCGTGGCTGTAAAGCACCCGCGGAAGAATGGGGGGAAGACGTACCGCGCGTTCGAGGTGGCTGGAATGGAGCTGGAGTACCCGACCGTCGACCGCGACCTGAACGTGGTGTCGCTGGTGGAGCCGGCGTTCCGCGTCCTCGCCGGGCGGGGGACGAGCGACGTGGAGCTGGGCGCGCTCGGCTTCTCCAACGAGATCGCCGACCACGTCTTCGAGGTGAAGACCACCGCGCCCGTGCGCTCGCTGCGCGAGGCCGAGGAGATCCTGTACGAGGGGGTGCAGCGCTTCACCGCCGTGCTCCGCGACGACTTCGACGCGCGGCTGATGCCCACCGGGATGCACCCCTGGTTCGACCCGCGGAAGGGGCGCCTCTGGTCCCGCTCGGGCGGGCGCGTCTACCGCACCTACGCGCGCCTCTTCGACGTCGGGACGCACGGGTGGATGAACGTGCAGGCCAGCCACCTGAACCTCCCCTTCGGCGACGAGCGCGAGACGATGGCGATGCACACCGCCGCCGCACTGCTCGTCCCCTACCTCCCCGCGCTCGCCGCCAGCACCCCGCTGCACGACGGCGAGCTGCGCCCGTCGGCAGACTCGCGGCTCGCGTGGATCCTGGAGCACCAGGCGCGCATCCCCGAGAGCTGCGGCGAGATCGTCCCCGAGTACGTGGAGAGCTTCGCCGACTACCGGAGGACGATCCTGGCGCCGATGTACGCCGCGGTCGACCGGCTCCCCGACGACGCCTCGTCCATTCGCCACGAGTTCCTGAACGCCCGCGGCGCCGTGTTCAAGTTCTCGCGCCGCGCCATGGAGGTGCGCGTGCTCGACACGCAGGAGTGCGTGAAGATGGACGCCGCCATCGCCGCGTTCGTCCGCGCCGCGCTCAGGCACCTCACCAGGCGGGTGCTCGCGGGGAAGGTCGAGCTGCCGCCGCACGCGGTGCTGGTGGAAGACTTCCGCGCGACCGTCCGCGACGGCGCCGCCGCCCGCGTCGCCGCG
>DASYJZ010000086.1:0-11109 GCA_035995965.1 Longimicrobium sp.
GCGTGAAACGGCGGTTCAGGGAGTCAGAGGCCTCGCCGCGTCACCGGCCGCGCGCGCTGCAGCAGGCCCTCGAGCTCCGCGTCCGGCGCCTCGTCCCACCCGGCGGGGACGGGGGTCAGGCGGCGCTTGTCCGCCTCCGCCTCGAAGCAGAGCCAGCCGCTCTCCAGCCCCGGCGTCAGCAGCCCCGGGGTGCGCACGCGGCGGTCGCGGGCGACGCGGCGCTCCGGTCCCGTATAGCTCGAGGCGAGCCCGGTGCGGCGGTCCCGCCCCCGGCGCTCGCCCGGCCACGCATTGTGCGGAACCACGTCCCACACCCGCCACTCGGCCCCTCTCGAATCTCTAAAGTTACGCAGTGCCATGGTCTTGACTCGCTTCTGAATCCCACCCCCCATGTGCAGAATTCGTGCCCATAAGACTTCTGCTACACGGGGCGTAAGGTACGCGCAAACACGAGTCGCCGCAAGAAGTTACCGTCCTTCGCGAAGGCACGTCCTCTCACCTTGCGGCGCGGACCCGCGGAAGGGCGCGCCCGGCCCTTCTCGGCGGCCCTGGGGCTCTGCGTGAGGCGCTTTTCCTTCCCGGCCTTAGCCTTGCAGCTACCCCGCCGAACGCAGGCAGAATCGACTCCCCACCAGACTGAGCCCCCCGATGAGGACGACCGGCACCCCCTACGCGTCCGACGGCGAGTCGGGCGAACCGGCGGCGCCCGCGGCACCCCGGCGGGGGCTGGTGGGGCGGCTGCTGCGGCGCAACCGGCTGCTCAGCGACCGCGAGGCCGAGCTGCGCGCCCGCGAGGCCGAGCTGCTGGACCGGCTGGCGGCCGCGCTGGAGCGCTTCGGCCCCGACGGCTCGGCCGAGGACATGCGGCACTTCCGGCAGGCGCGCGAGGCGCTGACGGGGCTCTTCCTGCTGGTGATCGCCGGCGAGTTCAACTCGGGCAAGTCGAGCTTCATCAACGCGCTGCTGGGAGAGAAGGTGCTCCCCGAGGGCGTCACGCCGACCACCGACCGCATCAACCTCCTCCGCCAGGGGCCCACGGTCAGCGAGAACCTGCTGGAGGCGTACCTGCTGGAGCGCACGCACCCCGCCTCGCTCCTGGCCGACCTCAACATCGTCGACACGCCGGGCACCAACGCGGTGATCCGCGAGCACGAGGAGCTCACCCGCGACTTCGTCCCCCGCTCCGACCTGGTGCTCTTCGTCACCTCCGCCGACCGCCCCTTCACCGAGAGCGAGCGCGCCTTCCTGGAGCAGATCCGCGCCTGGGGGAAGAAGGTGGTGATGGTGATCAACAAGGTCGACCTGCTGGAGAAGCCCGAGGAGCGCGAGCAGGTGATCGCCTTCGTGCGCGAGAACGCCGAGACGGTGCTGGGCGAGGCGCCCGAGGTCTTCCCCGTCTCCGCGCGCGTGGCACAGCGGGCGCGCGAGGCGGGCGACGAGGCGCTCTGGGAGCAGAGCGGCTTCGCGGCGATGGACGACTGGCTGGTGAACACGCTGGACCAGCAGGAGCGGGTGCGGCTGAAGCTGCTCAACCCGCTCAACGTGGGCCTCCGGCTCGCCGGGCGGTACAAGGAGATGGCCTTCGACCGGCTGAAGCTGCTGGCCGAGGACGTGAGCACGCTGCAGAACATCGACGCGCAGCTCGCCGCCTTCCACCAGGAGATGCTGCGCGACTTCGAGCCGCGGCTGGGGCGGCTCGACGCCATCCTGAACGACATGGAGCTGCGCGGCGAGCGCTACCTGGACGAGACCATCCGCTTCGGGAAGATCCGCGCGCTGCTGAACTCGGAGCAGGTGCGGCGCGACTTCGAGCGCGAGGTGGTGGGCGACACCCCGCGCCAGATCGACGACGAGGTGCAGCGGGTGATCGACTGGATCGTGGAGCGGAACCTCAAGCTCTGGCAGGACATCAGCGCCTACGTGGAGCGACGCCAGCTCGCCCGCCACCGCGAGGGGATGATCGGCGAGGTGGGCGGCGGCTTCAACTACAACCGCCAGGCGCTGCTCGACTCCATCGGCCAGACGGCGCGCGCCACGGTGAGCACCTACAACCGCGAGGCCGAGGCCCACCGACTGGCCGAGGAGGTGCGCGCCGGCGCGGGCTTCACCATCGCGGCGGGGATCGGGATGGGGCTGGGGATCGGGATGGCGGCGCTCATCTCCAGCGCCGTGGTGGACATCACCGGCGTGGTGCTGGCGAGCGTGCTCGCGATCACCGGCCTCTACGTGATCCCCAATCGCCGGCGCCAGGCCAAGGCCGACTTCGCGAAGAAGGTCGCCGAGCTGTGCCGCCGGCTGAACGAGTCGCTCACGCGGCAGATCCACGCCGCCGTGCAGGACAGCACGTCGCGCGTGAACGAATCGATCGCCCCCTACCGCCGCTTCGTGGAGGTGCAGCAGACGCAGCTCAACGAGGCCCGCGGCGAGCTCGTGGCCGCCGAGGACGCGCTGCTGCGGCTGAAGAGTGAGATCGAAGGCGGGTAGACGGAAGTTCCACCCGGATAGGCGGAGAGCCCGATGCGAGCCCTCCGCGCCTCCGTGTCTTTGCGCGCGTCCGATCAGGGGTAGGCCCGCGCGACCGGAGTGCCTCCGCAGCCGTCGCCGGCGTAGACGTTGCCGCCGCTGTCCATGCTGAACGCCACGGCCGAGGGCGGCTGGGTCCGCGGCGCGATGTGCACGCACAGGCCGCCGTACTTCATCGGCGTCAGGCCGATGACGAAGCCGGGATCGCTCGCCATGGCCGGGTAGGCCTCCCGCAGCTCGGCATCGCTCTCCGGGGGGCGCTGGTGCTCGTACCACCATCCCCTGATCCCGCGGTAGACCCCGCGCAGCGCCTGCAGGGCGTCGTCCTTCACCGTGGTGCTGTCGCCGCGGTATCCGTCGCAGCGCGCCCCGTACTCCAGGTAGCCCGCCGAGCGCATGCGGATCGGCCGCATGCCGGAACCTGGGCGCGGGAGCACGTGCAGGCAGAGCTCCGCCGACTGCCAGGACACGATCTCGACCGTGTAGTAGCGCAGCTTCTCCGGCTCCTTCCAGCCCACGCTCTTCAACTGCTCGAAGCTCCCGGCGTAGGTGGCGTGTCGGGCCCAGTATTGGTTCTGCAGCTCGTACGCCTGCTTCAGCAGCCCTTCGCCCTCGGCTTCCTTCGCCGCCCGCGACGCCGCCCTCAACCGTGGGATGAGGACCGCGGCCAAGATGGCGAGCAGCAGGACCAGCACCGTCGCCGCCAGCCCCGTGAGGATTCCGGCGCCGTATCCCTCCGGCGCACGGCCGCGGAGCCCCACGGCGGGCTGCGCCGCCCTGTAATCGCGCAGCGGAAAGCCGCACTGCGGGCACACGGTCGCGGTGTCGGAGACCTGGGCCCCGCAGTCGGGGCAATTCACCAATGCCATGGATCGAATTCGACGGAAGGCAATCTGAAAGGCTTCACCCGTGCGGACCCGGATAATCAGAGGAGAAGGCATCTCTGGTCCCCTGGCCCTCCGGGTGAAGCCGTCTTTCGCCATTGTCGTCAGGAGGACGTCGTGTCCTTTTGCGGCGTCGAGTCGAGCTGCTCCAGCACGGCACCCGAGCAACTGTCGCCGCCGTACAGGCGGCCCTCGCCGTCCACGCTGAGCGCGTGCCCGCCGCTCTTCGCCGAGGCGGAGACGCAGAGGCGGCCGCCGCTCCGCCCCACTACCAGCGTGTTCTCGTTGGTGGCCCGGGTGAAGTGCACGTGCCGCAGCACCTGGCTGAGCTCCGTGGGGTCGCCGCCGTGCTCCGCGCGGTACTCCACGACGCCGAGGTAGACCTCGCGGAGGAGCCTGCGTGCGCCGGCCTCTCCGCCCTCGCCAGGGACGTCCTCGAGCGGCGGCGGCCGGTAGGCCGAGGCGCGCGCCTCGCCGAGCGTCTCGCCCGCGCACCCCTCGTCGTGGTAGATGGTCCCCGCCGAGTCCATGCTCAGCGGCTGCACGTCGGCGCCCCGCTTCACGCGCGCCTCCAGGCAGATGCTGCTGGGCGCGGGCCCCAGGCGGATCTCCACCTCGTAGTACCGGGCGCTGTCCGGGTCCGCCCAGCCGACGCTTTTCAGCTCCTCCAGCGTGGGGGCGTAGGCGCCGTTGCCCGCGTAATACGTGTTCTCCAGCGTGTACGCTTGGCGCAGCAGCCGCTCGCCCTCCTTCTCCTTCGCCCGCCCGGTGGCCATGGCGAAGCGCGGGATGGCGAGGGCAGCCAGGATGCCGAGGATCACGATCCCCACGAGACCCGCCACCGCCACCCCGATGATGATCCCGGCAGTGTTGCTCGTCGATCGGCCACCGCCGCGGCCGGCGCTCGCGCGCGCCAGGGCGTCGCGGCGCAGCGGGAAGCCGCACTGCGCGCAGACGATCGCGGTGTCGGACACCTGGGCCCCGCAGTCGGGGCAGCTCACCAGCGCCATGGGCTCGGCTCGGGGAAGGGGCGGCGGACGACGCTCAGGGCGCCAGCACGCTCAGCGGATAGACAGGAATGTTGCGGAGGACCATGAAGGCGATGAACAGCCACATGATCGCCCTTGACTCCGCCCCGGAAAGCCGATGTACGGGGATGCGGCGCCCGGTGACGGCCTCGATGGCCTGCGCCGCCAGCGCCCAGGCCAGGAACGGGGCCGCGAGCACGAGCAGCGCGTTGTAGTCCAGGGCGGTGAGGAAGTGGCCGTGCAGCAGCGCGTGCCCGGCGCGCAGCGCGCCGCATCCCGGGCAGTAGATCCCCGTCATCACGTAGAGCGGACAGCGGGGGTAGAAGTGCACCTGCAGCGGGTTGTAGCGGTAGAGCACGGGCACCGACGCCACCGCCGCCGACGTGGCCAGGAGCCACGCCGAGCGGGCGGAGACGCGGGTCTGCAGCAGCTGCATCAGCTGTTGGCGCCGCCGGTGACCGCGGCCAGGATCGCCAGGCCGTAGAAGGCGGCGATGATGAGGATCCACACCACGCCCACCCCTGCGCCGATCATCGCCCACTTCTTGGCGTTGTTCGACGCCTCGATGGCGCCGGCGATGTCGCCCACGTCGCGCTTGGTGTTCACCTGCGTGGCGTAGACGATCGACACGATGCCGAACGGCAGGCAGCAGCACAGCGTGACCAGGATCGCTTGCACCAGGTAGTTGGGGATCTGCTGCGGCGGGCTCCCACCGGCCGGGGCCCCGCCGTACCCACCCCCGCCGCCACCGTAGCCGCCCGCGCCGCCCCCGCCCGGCTCGCCGTAGCCGCCGCCCGCTCCGGAGGGGCTCCCCGCGCCGGCGGAGTAGCCGCCGCTGGACGGTCCCTGGGTGTAGCCCCCGCCGGCGGTAGATCCGGTACCGGCCGTGTAGCCGCCGCTGGTCGGCCCGGTGCCGGCCGGGGTCTCCGGCTGCGCGGCTCCCGTGGCGCCGCCCGCGGCCCCGGCCTGGCGCGCCGGGTTGGGGCGGCCGCAGTTGGGGCAGTACGGCGCGTCGTCGGGGTACTGGTTGGCGCAGTCGGGACAGGTCATGAGGGCCATGTGGGGGTGCTCCCTGGGATGGTCCGCGCCGCGGCGTGCGGCGCGCGGTGGTCTGGCCGGACGAGCGTGCTTCCGTGCGGTGCAGAACGCCGGGGAACCGCGCGCGTCGGCCGATGGCAGGCGGACCAAACTGCGCGTGGAAACTGGCTTCCGCAAGTGAACGCCGGTAGCCCGCGCCGGAGTCCCGCCGTGACCCCTGTGACCCCCGTGAGAGCCATCTATTTTCAGTAAGAAGCTTCGAGCGGCGTTGACGGTCGGCGGTGGGGGAGCAATCTTGCGCACCATCTCCCTGCAATCGCACTCGCCCTCCGGAGGCCCGGATGATCTCCCCCGCCCTTCGCGCGCTCGCCGCGGCCGCCGCCGCGCTGGCGCCACTCTCCCTCGCCGCCCAGCAGTGGGACGCCCCGGTGGGCGCCGCCGCCAGCCGCGTGGCCCCGCAGATGGTGCAGGTGCGCCACGACCTGCACCAGCACCCGGAGCTCTCCAACCGGGAGTTCCGCACCTCGGCCCTGGTCGCGGCGCACCTGCGCTCGCTGGGGATGGAGGTCGACACCGGGATCGCCCACACCGGCGTGGTCGCCATCCTGCGCGGCGGGCGGCCCGGCCCCGTCGTCGCCGTGCGCGCGGACATGGACGCGCTCCCGGTAAAGGAGGACACGCCCTATCCCTGGAAGAGCACCGCCACCGGCGAGTACCTGGGGAAGACGGTGGACGTGAGCCACGCCTGCGGCCACGACGTGCACACCGCCGTGCAGATGGGCGTCGCCTCCGTGCTGGCGGGGATGCGCGACCGCATCCCGGGCACCATCGTCTTCATCTTCCAGCCGGCGGAAGAGGGCGCGCCTCCGGGCGAGGAGGGCGGCGCGGCGCTGATGGTGAAGGAGGGCGTGTTCAGCCGCTGGCACCCCACCGCCGTGTTCGGGCTGCACACCTTCGCGCAGATGGAGACGGGGAAGGTCGGTTACACGCAGGGCCCCGCGATGGCCGCGTCGGACCGCTTCACCATCGACATCCACGGGCGGCAGGCGCACGGCGCGTCGCCGCAGCTCTCCATCGACCCGGTGGTGATCGCGGCGCAGGCCATCCTCTCGCTGCAGACCATCCGCTCGCGCAACCTCTCCCCCTTCGAGCCGAGCGTGCTCACGGTGGGGATGATCCGCGGCGGCGAGCGCTTCAACATCATCCCCGCCGACGTGACGCTGATGGGGACGGTGCGCACCTTCGACCCGAAGGTGCAGGACGAGGTGGAGCGGCGGATGCGCGAGATCCTGGACGGCGTGACGCACGCCGGCGGCGCGACCTACACGATGGAGTACCAGCGCACCACCCCGGTCACCGTGAACGACCGCGCGCTGAGCGACCGCATGCGCCCCACGATGCTGCGGCTGATGGGCGCGGAGCGCGTGGTCGACGTGCCCCCCACCACCGGCGCGGAGGACTTCGCCTTCTTCGCCAACCAGGTCCCCGGCTTCTTCTACCGCCTGGGCACGGTGAAGCCCGGCACCACCTCGGGCGACCACCACACCCCCACCTTCCAGGCCGACGACGACGCCATCCCCATCGGCATCCGCATGATGTCCACCCTGCTGCTCGACTACCTCAGCAGCGGCGGCGTGCGGACGGCGTCGCGCTAGACGCGGTTCGGGGAAGGAAGCGGCGGCGCCGCGCGGGAGGTCTCGCGGGGCGCCGTTTCCGTCAGGAGAGCTGGGGGGATGGGGACGTCGCGCGGCCTTTAGTCCCCGGGCTCGTCGGCAGGCTCCAGCCCCTCGATGCGGTGCGCCCAGCGATCCCCTTCGGCGAAGTCGCCGGGGCGGTAGAGGATCACGCGGACGCGCTCCAGCGTGACCATTCCCCCGCCGATCATGCTGTCGAGCACCGGGAGCAGCTCCTGGATCTTCTCCTCCGTCTCCACCACCTCCACGAGGATCGGCAGGTCCAGCGACAGCTCCAGCAGCTTCGCGGTGTGCACCCTGGCACTCGCGCCGAAGCCCTGGATGCCGCGCAGCACCGTGGCGCCCGCGCAGCCCCGCTCCCGCAGCACGCGCACCAGCGCGTCGTGCAGCGGCTTGCCGCGGTGCGGGCCCTCGGCGCAGCGGTCGCTCTCGCCGATGAAGATGCGCATCAGCGTGCGCTCGCCCTTGAAGCTGTGCATCGGCGTCTCCCCTACGCTCGGGGGCGGAGGGCGGCGCCGGCGAGCGCCATCCCGGCGAACACGGCCAGCAGGCCCAGGGCCACGCTCCCGGCGGCGTACAGCGAGGCGCGGCCCCACTGGCCCTCCTGCATCAGCGTCACCGTCTCCAAGCCGAAGGTGCTGAAGGTGGTGAACGCGCCGCAGAAGCCGACGGCCACCAACCCGCGCACCTCCGGCGCCACCGGCAGCGTCTCGAACGCCCGCATCGCGAACCCCAGCACCAGCGACCCCGCCACGTTGATGGCAAAGGTGGCCCAGGGAAAGCCGGTCCCCGCCCAGCTCGGGATCCACTGCCCGATGCCGTAGCGCGCGAGGGTGCCGATGACGCCGCCGGCAGCGAGGTAGAGGTAGAGCACGGGGGCCGCGTCCGCGAAGGGTGAGGACCCCGGGCGGGGCCGCGCAGGAGGATCGTGCCCGGGAGCGCCGCGCGCAAGCCGGCGCGTCCGACCGGGTTACAACCATCCGCCCGGGTGCGGCATCACACCCTCAGGCGGGTGCGCAGGGGGTGGCCCGCGGTGACGCAGCGAACGGGAGAGATGCCATGCGGAGAACGACCGTCTGTCTGATGGCGCTGATGCTGGTAGGCGCGGCGCGCGCGGAGGCGCAGGAGTGCCGGCGCTACGTGGGCGGCAGGGTGGTGGTCTGCGAGCGTGACCGCGACCGTGACCGCGAGCACCGCCACCGTCACGGCTGGGACCGCGCGCCGGTGGAGTTCGGCGTCCGCGGCGGCTACGACTTCAAGGACGACCAGGGATCGGCCGGCGCGCAGATCCGCATTCCGTTGGTGAGCCAGTTCGCGCTGGCGCCGAGCTTCGACGTGTTCCTCGGCGACCCGGGCGCTACCTGGCAGTTCAACGCCGACGGCATCATCAAGCCCTACGCGCTCGGCGGCGTGTACCTGGGCGGCGGCGCGGCCGTGCTGCGCCGCGAGTTCGACGTCCTGAAGGGCGACGAGACCAGGGTGGGGTGGAACCTGCTCGCCGGGATCGACGCCGGCCGTGTCGGCGGCAGCTCGCTCCGCCCCTTCGCCGAGGGCCGCTGGACCGGCTTGAACGACTTCACCGGCTTCCGGCTCGTCGCCGGCTTCAACGTCCCCATCTCCGGCTTCGGCAGGTAGCACCGCCGCAACGAGCACGTCGAAGGGCGCTCCCACCTCGGGAGCGCCATTCGCGCGTTGGCCGCTCCTCGCCGGACTGGCCGCGAGTCCGGAGGGGAACGATACTACGTCGGCAGCGGCCTCGATCCCCTTCCACCCACGCCCGACCGGCCCGTGACGCCTCTCCCGCTCCTCCGCGACGGCATCGTGCGCGCCGCGTGCCCCCACGACTGCCCGGACACCTGCGCGATGCTGGTGCACGTGCGCGAAGGCCGCGCCGTGCGCGTGCAGGGCGACCCGGCGCACCCGGTGACGCAGGGGTTCCTCTGCACCAAGGTGAACCGCTACGTCGAGCGCACCTACCACGCCGAGCGCCTCACCGCCCCCCTGCGCCGCGTGGGAGCCAAGGGCGAGGGCCGCTTCGAGCCCGCGACGTGGCACGAGGCGCTGGGCGACATCGCGCGGCGGCTGAACGAGATCCGCACCGGGCCCCACGGCCCGCAGGCCATCCTCCCCTACTCCTATGCCGGCACCATGGGGCTGGTGCAGGGGAGCTCGATGGACCGCCGCTTCTTCCACCGCATCGGCGCGAGCCTGCTGGCGCGCACCATCTGCTCCGCCGCCGGGGTCGAGGCGTGGAAGCACACCTACGGCGACCGCATGGGCCCCACGCCCGAAGAGGCGGAGCACGCGCGGCTGATCCTGATCTGGGGCTCCAACACCCTCACCTCCAACCCGCACCTCTGGCCCGCCGTCCGCCGGGCGCGCGAGCAAGGGGCGCGGGTGATCGCCATCGACCCCATCCGCACGCGCACGGCGGCGCAGTGCGACCTGTGGCTGCCCATCCGCCCCGGCACCGACGCCGCGCTGGCGCTGGCGATGATGCACGTGGCCTTCCGCGACCGGCTGGCGGACCTCGACTACCTCGCGGCGCACACCGTGGGCTGGGAGGCGCTGCGCGAGCGCGTGCTGAACGAGTGGAGCCCCGCCCGCGCCGCACCCACCGTCGGGCTGGACGAGGGGGAGATCGAGGCGCTGGCGGCGGCGTACGGCACCACGCGGCCGAGCTTCATCCGCCTGAACTACGGGCTGCAGCGCCACGCGGGCGGCGGGATGGCGGTGCGCACCATCTCCCTCCTCCCCGCCGTCACCGGCGCCTGGCGCGACTTGGGCGGCGGGGCGACGCTCTCCACCGGCGGCGCCTTCAAGCTGAACAACGCCGCGCTGGAGCGGCCGGACTGGGTCGCGCCGGGGACGCGCACCATCAACATGATCCGGCTCGGTGACGCGCTCACCCTGCCGGACGCGGGGGTCGGCGGCCCGCCGGTGAAGGCGCTCGTCGTCTACAACTCCAACCCCGGCGCCGTCGCGCCCGACCTGCGCAGCGTGCGCGAGGGGCTGCGGCGCGAGGACCTGTTCACCGTGGTGCTGGAGCACTTCCGCACCGACACGGCCGACTACGCCGACTGGGTGCTCCCCGCCACTACCCAGCTCGAGCACTGGGACGTCCACTCCGCCTACGGCCACCTCTACGTCACCCTGAACCGGCCGTCCATCGCGCCGGTGGGCGAGAGCCTCCCCAACTCCGAGATCTTCCGCCGCCTCGCCGCGCGCATGGGCCTCGACGACCCGGCGCTGCGGGACGACGACCTGGCCCTCATCCGGCAGGCGCTCGACTCGCCGCACCCGTCGCTCGCGGGGATCACGCTGGAGCGGCTGATGGAGGAAGGGTGGGCGCGGCTGAGCCTCCCCGCCGACTGGCGCCCCTACGCCGACCCGAGGCCGAACACGCCGAGCGGGAAGATCCAGGTCCTCGCGCCGGAGCTGGCGCACCTCGGCCTCGATGCCCTGCCGACCTACATCCCGCCGGCCGAGAGCGCCGAGGCGGCGCCGCGGCTGGCGGAGCGCTTCCCGCTGACGCTGCTGTCGCCGCCCGAGCACCCGTTCATGAACTCCACCTTCGTGAACGTGCCTTCGCTGGAGCGCGCCGCGGGCGCCGCCACCCTGCTGCTGCATCCCAACGAGGCGGCGGTGCGCGGCATCCGCGAGGGCGACCGGCTGCGCACCTTCAACGACCGCGGCGACTTCTTCGCGCGCGCGGTGGTCACGGACGGCGTGCGGCCGGGCGTGGCGGTGAGCTACGGCGTGCGCTGGGCGAACCGGTCGGAGGGCAGCCGCACGGTGAACGACACCACCTCGCAGGGCGTGGCCGACCTGGGCGGCGGCGCGCTCTTCTACGACAACGCGGTGGAGGTGGAGGTCGCCGCTTTAGCGGAGTAGCTCCGAAACACCAAACGACATCTCACGCGGAGCCGCGGAGCCGCGGGG
>DASYJZ010000087.1:0-8755 GCA_035995965.1 Longimicrobium sp.
CACCTGCGCTTCGATCTGGCGCACGAGACGCACGGCTTCACCAACGAGCCGTCGTGGCAGCCGGTGGTGAACAACGGCACCTTCTTCAACAACCAGTGGCTTCCCCACGTGGGCTACCAGGGCGAGGGGGAGCTCACCAACGAGCGCGACCGCGAGAAGCACGGCCTGCCGCCCCGCCCCCGCGCCGCCTCCATCGGCGACCTGCGGGCGCGCACCCGCAACTTCGTCTCGAGCGGCGCCGACTGGATCGCCTTCGACGTGACGCTCTCCACCGACGCGGGGCAGACCGCGGTCGCGCCCGGGTACCTGCAGCGCACGTGGACGCGCGGCGGCCGGCGCGGGTTCCGCTACCGGATGGACGCGCCGATCCTGGACTTCTACGCCATCCTCTCCGCGCGCTACGCCGTGCGCCGCGACCGCTGGAAGGGCGTGGCGCTCGAGGTCTACTACCACCCCGGGCATCCCTACAACGTCGGCCGGATGCTGCGCGCCTCGAAGGCGGCGCTGGAGTACTGCACCCGCGAGTTCGGGCCGTACCAGCACCGGCAGCTGCGCATCCTGGAGTTCCCGCGTTACGCGCCCTTCGCGCAGAGCTTCGACAACACCATCCCCTACAGCGAGGAGATCGGCTTCATCGCCGACGTGCGGCGCGACGACATCGACTACCCGTTCTTCGTGACGGCGCACGAGGTGGCGCACCAGTGGTGGGGGCACCAGGAGGCCCCCGCCGACGTGCAGGGCGCGGCCATGCTCAGCGAGACGCTGGCCGAGTACACGGCGCTGATGGTGATGGAGAAGGCGTACGGCCGGGAGAAGATCGGCCGCTTCCTGCGCTACGAGTTGGACCAGTACCTGGAGGGGCGCGGGGGCGAGCGGCGCGCCGAGAAGCCGCTGGTGCTGGTGGAGAACCAGCAGTACATCCACTACAACAAGGGCGCCCTGGCGATGTACGCGCTGCGCGACTACATCGGCGAGGAGGCGGTGAACGGGGCGCTGCGGGCGTTCCTGGCCGAGTGGCGCTTCCGCGGGCCGCCGTACCCCACCTCGCTGGACCTGATGCGCCACCTGCGCGCCGCCGCGCCGGACTCGCTGAAGCCGGTGGTCGACGACCTCTTCAGCCGCGTGACGCTCTGGGAGAACCGCGCCGTCTCCGCCCGCTCGCGCGCCCTCCCCGGGCACCGCTGGGAGGTGACGCTCACGGTCGCCGCGAAGAAGCTGCGCGCGGACAGCCTGGGCAACGAGACCGAGCTCCCGGTGCGCGACTGGATCGACGTGGGGGTGTACGCGGGCGACTCGCTGATCTACCTCGCCCGCCAGCGCTTCGACGCCCGGCGCCGCATCCTCCGGGTGACGCTCGCGCAGCAGCCCGACAGCGCCGGGATCGACCCGCAGCACAAGCTCATCGACCGCCGCGTGGCGGACAACGTGATGCTGGTGACGGCGGCGCCCGCAACCCGAGCTTCACTCCGGAAGGGTCCCCGCCCGACGGGACGAGCGTCTCGTGACTCGGCGCAACGCCTTCCGGTCCGAGAGCCGCGACGCGGGTTGCGTGCGGACACCGGGAGCAGGTGAGCGCGGGATTGGGCGTGAGGGGATCGATGCGGATGACGGCGGAAGCGCCGCCGGTGGTGCGGTCGGCCACGGAACGGTCTGCCGGCTAGTCGAGCAGGCGAACCTGATTGTAGGTGAACAACAGCGCGTTCATGAACCGCGTCGCTTCACGGCGAACGAAGGCTTTCGAGCTTTCGTCCTGTGCGATCAGTGCTTCCTCACGGCACTCGCGGGCGCGACGGAGGTTCTCCTGGACGTTGCGCAGAAGGGCGTCCTCTACGTCGAGCGATCGCTGCAGGTCACTCTGCTGCCGATCCCAGTCCTCTTCGGAGAAACGGCTCGGTGCTGCGCGGTCCCACAGCTCCGAGACGATGTCTTCCATCAGCAGGAGAGCGCGGATGTAGTGTTCGCGCGCACGGGCCCGGCGTGTCAGCCGGAGAAGTTCTTCGCTCCCGAGCAGGGCGAACCCGCTCAGTCGCTCCCTATACGGCGCTTGGATGGGCATGGCTCGTCAGTATCTCCAGGATCGTGTCCGGATCCCCGATTCCTGCCTCGTAGACAAGATTCAGGTCCTGGCGGTCTTCGTCAACGTGCTCGTCGTAGAAGAGCAGGTCGAACTCACTGCTTTCCAGGTCGTCGATCAGGTACTCGTCCGAGTTCAGCAGCCCAGACCCCGCCTTTTTGCACCGCCAGTCTCCCACTGCGTCGATGTCCACCCGATAGACGATCGGGTAGAAGAATTTAACACTCACCCGGTTGCAAATGTTCAGGAGTCGCGTCGCGATCTCGGGGGGGATCACGCCTTCGGCTTCCTTGGCGACGATCCCTTTGGCCAGCCTGATGCGGTAGACGGTGATGAACGCATCGAACTCGTCACGATCCGCCAGGGCTGATAAAGGTCGCGATAAAGCTCAAGCGGATTCGAAGACTTCGGATTCGTCAAGCGGTACGGGTAAAACGGCGCTACGTACGCGTAGTGGACATCCTCGTAGAAGTGCCGGTTCAGGCACCACGCGAGGAACGGCTGGGTCGAGTAGTAGTGGCGCATTGCGACGGTAGTGTGGGGAAAACCTGCGCAGGATGGTTAGCTTTCCCTGACCACGGCGTCAACCTTTCATTTCTGTCCACCTTCACGCGCGCCATCAGCCACTTGCCGGCGCGCAGGGACCTCGCGGTTCGGACAGGTCGAGGTAAGACCTCTTTCGTTGCCGGTCTGGTCCGCCGGGCGTAGCTTCGGGTCGGCAGTCTCCGATCATCCCCCCACCGTTCCAGGCCATGTCCACCTACCGCTACTCCGTTCGCGTCGACCGCGAGCGCAACGTGCTGTACCTCGCGCAGGAGGGGCGCGCGGAGAAGGTGGACCTGCTCCGCTTCCGCGAGGCGTACCTCGCCGCGCTGGCGGACGTGCGGCCCGGCTGGGTGCTGGTGCACGACCAGCGGAAGGTGGAGTCGTTCAGCGACGAGGCGCTGGAGGTGGGGAAGGACTTGGTCGCCATCACCAACGACCACCACGCCGCGAAGGTGATCCGCATCGCCCCCGAGGCGCTGGCGACGCGCACCCGCGTGGGCCGCGTGCTGGTGAGCGCGCGCTCGAAGTACGAGAGCGTGCGCGTCTCCACCGCCGAGGAGGCGGAGGAGCTGGTCTGCCGGCACCTCGCCGCGGCCGCGGCGGCGTTAGCGCGTTGATTGGAAACAGTTTACGGGTTAACTTACGATCGCTGTAGACCGTGGATTCATGGCCGGGCGCCCCGAGCACTCCGCTCCCGCCGTCCTTTCCGTCACTCGCATTCCCAAGACGCCCGATGCCCACCCTTCGTGCCGTCCTGCGCGCCGCGTCCGCCGCGGCGCTCGTGTTCGCCGCCGCCTGCGCCGACTCAACCTCGGCCCCGGTGCAGCCCGCGCCGGAAGCGCCTGCTTCGGTGCGCCTGGTCTGCCAGGCCGAGGTGGCGACGCTCACCGTGAGGTGCGCCGCGCCCGGCGCCGCCGCAGGAGTGCGCGCCGACCGCATCCTGGGGCAGGGCACCGGCGTAAAGCTGACCTCCAGCAACATCGCGGTCGTCGCCGACAGCTTCAGCTTCGACATGACGGTGACGAACCAGTTCGAGTTCCCCATCGGCACCACCGACGGCGTGAACCCGGACCCCAACGGGATCCGCGTGTTCTTCGTGGACGGCATCCACACCACGGGCGGCACCGGCTCGGTGACGGTGGCGAACGCCGACGGTGTCGACGTCTTCACCGCCGCGGGGCAGGCGTACTTCGCCTACCCCGGCGTGCTCCAGCCGGGGGCCGCGACGGCCGCGCGGCGCTGGAAGCTGCGCTTCGACCCCGGGGTGACGACGTTCACCTTCGGGCTGTACGTGAGCACGCCCGTGCCGCCGGGCGGGGGCACGGTGGCGCTCACCATCCTGGAGCCCGTCGCCGACACGACCTTCATCGACAGCGTGGTGGTGCGGGCCCGCATCGACTCGGCGCCGGCTTCCGTGCTCTCGGTGAAGGCCTTCGCGGCGGGGCAGTCGGTGGTGCTGAGCCCCTACGCGGCGGGGCTGGTCAAGGGCACGCTCCACCTGCCCGGACAGCCGTTCGGACCGCTGCAGATCCGCGTGCACGCGGTGACGGTGCGGGCCGACACGGGGAACGCGTTCGTGACGATCCGCAGGGACGCGCCCCCCACCATGACGGTGACCGAGCCGACCCTGAACATGGTGGCGCGGCCCAACCTGCGCATCGACGTGGACTGCGTGGACGACAACCCCGCCGGGTGCGCCTCCCTCACGGCCAGGATCGGCGCGGTGCAGCTCGCCTCGGGCACCACCGGCATCCACACCGACGTGTCGCTCGCGGCGATGAACGAGACGCAGCAGGTGGTCCAGATCGACGCGCTCGACTCCGGCGGCCACAGCCGCACCGCCTCGGTGAACGTGATCGTGGAGTCCCGCGCGGTGCTGGCCTTCGTGGACTCGGCGGGGAGCCTGGCCGTGGACCTGGACTCGTCGCGCCTGCTGTTCGCCGACGCCGCCCACACGGTATGGCTGCGCGACCGCGTGGGGGGCACCCGCACCGCGGTTCAGGCCAGCCCGTTCCTCGGCTTCGCCGGGGTGGAGGGCCGGCTCCATTCCCAGGGCGCGATCTACCTCAGGCTCGTGCCCGGGACCACCGGCCGCGTCTACGAGTGGCGCAGCGGCGCGTTCGTCGACCTCAACGCGCCCGCGACCTCCCTCGTGGCCGAGGGAGACTGGGCGGCCTGGGTCAACGGGTCCCAGTTCACTCGCCGCGACCTGGCCGCGGGCACGAGCATGACGCTTTCGGCCGCGCAGCCGGACGTGGCCGCGAACGGCGACCTGGTGTACGCGAGCGGCGGCGGCGTGAAACGCCTCCGGGCGGGGGTCACCACTTCGGTGGACGCGGGGTCCGGCGCCCTGACCGACGGGATCAACGTCGTGTACCTGAAGAGCTTCCAGGTGACGATGTGGGACGGCACCACCGCGACGACGCTGTCGAACACGCTCATCAGCGCGGCGCCGCGCACCCACTACGAGGCGAACGGCGGATGGGTTGCGTATGCCATGGCGGACGGCGGCGGCAATTCGCAGATCCGCACGCGCGCCCCCGGCGGCACCGACCGCCAGGTGACGCTGTTCGGGAGCAGCAGCCAGATTCGCGCCCTCTCGGCCGACGGCACGGTGGTCTTCGGCAACGCCGGCGTGCTGTACGTGCTGCGCGCGCCCTACACCGCCGCGCCCACGCGCCTGGGGCGCGACTGGTACAATGCGTCGTTCCGCGGCACCGGGCTGCTGCTCTTCCTGGGCAACACGGTCTTCAGCGCCACGTACTGAGGTAACCGCCGCCGTCCCGGCGCCAACTGTTTGATTGACGCCGGGCGACGCGCCCATTAGCGTGTGGAGCGTGGGCGCCGGGCCGGCGGATCGCATCCGGTTGAAGCCATGAGACCGTGCGGCTCTCCCCGCGCGAACCGAGTCCGGATGGGCAATCCCCGCTGGCTCGACGCCCGCCCCACAGACAAAAACTCGCGGCCGGGGTCTCGCACCCCGGCCGCGGATTTTGTTATGAGACAAATCCCGATACCAGATTCCGCGATTGGCTGTGCGTTCCTGGAGTGTATCGATGGACCGGCTATAGATCCTTCGGCCTGCCAAGTCTTTGCCGGATAGAAGGATGAGACGAGGTCGGCCTCAGGATGACGTCTTTGGGGTCGTGCACGAATGCACAGTTGATCGTGGGGATTGGTATGAGATGAGTCCGGTCTACGCGGAAGTTCCAGCGATTCGCTGAACGGGGCACGCTCCCGCCTCCACCGGCCGGCAATGGGCCGGAGTCGGCGAAACCGTCGACCACCTTCGGGGGGAGCTGGTGCGGCATCGCGATGCGAACGAGGGCTTCGCCCTGATGAAGATCGTAACTCGGGCTCGGTCGAGAAGGTCTCCCGACGGTGTGGTGTATGCCCGCGGAAAGCTCGCTGCGTCACGTGCAATCTTTCGGGTTCGGCAAGATCGAACGCCGGAGCGGCGTCAATCTGACCAGGGGTCGAACGTTTGGTAAGACGCGACCCGTTGCCACCCCCAGCCGCCACGACACCCATGCGGGTTTTTACCCTATCCACCGTCTGCTTCGCCCTCGCCCTCGCCGCGTGCGGGCTGCGTGGTCCCGCCGCGCCGCGCGCGGTACGCGAGCCGGCGGGCGCGAACGTGGAGCGGGCCTACTACGACGTGATGGGCGCCAGCGTGGGAGAGCTGCTGGCGTCGCTCAAGGAACAGGGCCGCGCCGCCACGCAGACGGATTCGAACTTCGCGCGCACCACCTGGACGGTGACCTGGACCGGGCAGTGGGCGCCGCCGGAGGGCGACACGCTCTGCGCGGTCACCACGTCGAGCGTGCAGCTGGAGAGCAGGATGGCGCTGCCGCGCTGGCGTCCGGCTCCCGGTGCATCCGCCGGCCTCGCCACCGACTGGGCGGGCTTCGTGCGCAAACTCACCGGCCACGAGAACGGCCACCTCGTCACCGCGGTCGCGGCCGCGCGGACGGTGGACGAGCAGCTCAAGCACCTGCGCGGCGGCTGCGGGACGATGGAGGCGGCGGCGCGAGCGACGATCGACAGCGTGGTCGCGAGCTTCCGCTTGGCCGACGAGGACTATGACCGCCGCACCGCCTACGGCGCGCTGCAGGGCGCCGTCTGGCCGCCGCGCACGTCGCCGCGGCTGCGCATCCCGGGTTCGCAGGACGCCATCCACGCGCCGCCCAGCCCCACCACGCGCGACGACGGGCGGCCCTGAAATACCCGAATCCTGAAAGAAATGGGTGCTCACACGGGGTCAACGGAGTCAACGGTCAACATCAACCCCGTTGACCCCGTGCGAGACCCAGGCAGTTTCCCTTGCACACAGTCTTCGGGCGAACTGGACAGACGAGGAACGCGCCCGAGGTTCCAATGCGAGTTGGCGGGACCGCTTCGCCTCCGGCGCCCTCCGGGATGAAGCTGGTGTTCTCCGGATTGTGCTGCGCTCACATCTCGCCGTTGCGCATGCGATCCACTCGGCGTCGACCAACCCTCTTCCATCGCCCACCGCCGCCGTCAACCCGAGCAACCGTCCCACTTTGGTGCAGCCCGCCTCGGGTTGCATCGCTTCCGCCACCTCTCCGAATCGAACCAAAACAGAATAAATCAAATGTTCCCAACGGATTTGCGCGGGCGGTGCGGTTCGGCCCGCCATATGCCCTGGGGTGGGTCGCGATCTCAACCTACCCTCCCCGGAGAAACTTACGATGAAAGCACGGCTCGCGTTGGTCCTGGCCGCATCCGTCGGCCTCGCCGCATGCCAGGGCGACAACACCACCCCCACGGCAGCCAGGTCGATGAGCGCCTCCGCCGCGGCAGGCCAGCAGGACCTCCTCACCATCATCGCCCAGCCCGCGCTCAACAGCGGGCAGCAGAACCGGCTGGCCGGCATCCGCGGGCGGGCGAGCACCGCCGAGGTGCACCTGGCGCGCGTCGCCGCGGCGGCCGCCCAGATGCTGCGGCCCGGCAGCGCCGTGCGCCTGGGGATCGCCCCCGGGGTGCAGGTATCGGCCAGCGGCGAGGGCGTGCAGCAGCGCGCCACCGACGACATCTCGTGGTCCGGCCCCATCCTCGGGGGCAACGGGTGGGTGCAGATGGTGCTCATGAACGGCGACATCACCGCGACCGTGACCGTGGGGACCACGCAGTACAGCATCGAGCCGCTGGGCAACGGGCTGCACGCCGTCTCGCGGATCGACCAGCGCGGCTTTCCGCCCGAGCACATGCCGGACAACCCGAGCGGCGCGCTGAGCAGCTCGCTCAACGCCGCCGCCGTCCGGGCGATGCCGGGCGCCAGCACGTCCGCCATCGGCGCCGCGGCCCTCACCCAGATCAACGTGATGGTGGTCTACACGGCGTCGGCCGCGACCGCCGCCGGCAACATCGCCAGCAAGATCCAGCTCGCGGTGGACGAGACCAACCAGTCGTACGTGAACAGCGGGATCAACATCACCTTCAACAAGGTCTACTCCGGCCAGGTCACCTACAACGAGGCGAACCGCACCTTCTCGCAGCACGTGAGCGCGCTGCAGAGCACCACGGACGGCGTCATGGACAACGTCCACACGCTGCGGAACACCTACGCCGCCGACCTGGTGATGCTGGTGGTGAACGATACCGAGGCCTGCGGGCAGGCCGCGGCGATCAACGCGACCGCCACCTCGGCCTTCGCCACGGCGGACCAGAGCTGCATCACCGGCTACTACTCGTTCGCGCACGAGCTCGGGCACCTGCAGGGCGCGCGGCACGACCGCTTCGTGGACGGCACGCTCACGCCCTACCAGTACGGCCACGGCTTCATCCCGTCCACCAAGACCTGGCGGACGATCATGTCATACGGCAACAACTGCAGCAACTGCACGCGCATCCAGTGGTGGAGCAACCCGCTCAAGACCTACCCGTCCACCGGCCAGGTGATGGGCACCGCCACCTACGAGGACAACGCGCGGGTGCTCAACACGACGGCGGCCACGGTGGCGGCGTTCCGGTAGGCCGCACCGCGAACCCGACGTAATACCAGGTCCGCGAATTCACCGGGTGGATCGAGCCCGGGTGAAGGCGGCGCACGCGGAGAGGCGGAGACGCAGAGAAGAGCCAGCGGGCCTCTCTGCGTCTCCGCGTCTCTGCGTG
>DASYJZ010000088.1:0-13251 GCA_035995965.1 Longimicrobium sp.
AGGCTGCCGGCGCTCGCGGTGAGCGTCTGCGCCCCCGCCGGCCCCAGCGTCCACTGCGCCGAGGCGGTGCTGGTCGCCGCGCCGTCGGTGGTGCGCACCACGGCGGGCGCTACCGTCCCGCCGCCCGCGGTCACCGCCCAGTGGATGGGGAGCCCGCCCGGGCCGTTGGTTCCCACGGTCACGGTGACCACGCTCCCGGCGCCCAGCACCACGCCGTCGCCGGCCAGCCTGGTGAGCGCGGTCACCGGTGAGGCGGCGAAGCGCACCGTGGCGCCGCCGGCGGTGGCCTGCGCGCCCTGCGTGGCCGCGCCCGCCGCGCCGAGCACCCACTGCGTGCGGGCAATCCCCGCGGCGTCGGTGGTGGTGGGCGAGGTGATGCTCCCGCCCCCGGAGGTGACCGCCCACGCCACCTGCACGCCGGGCGTGGGGTTGCCGTACTGGTCGCGCACCAGCACCGCGAACGAGTCCTCCACCAGCGAGCCGGGCACCCCCACCACCGACGTGTCGCCGCCGACGGCGGCTGCCTGGGTGGGCGGGCCGGCGACCGCGACCGCGGTGAAGGTGGCGAACACCAGCGGCTGGCCGGTGACGTTGTCCACCGCGCGCACCTCCAGCGACTGCGGCCCCGCGGCAGTGCCGAGCGTCCAGCGCTCCTGGGCCACGCCGGCGGCGTTGGTGGCGCTGCTCCCCGCGAACACGTGTCCGCCGCCGGCGGTGACCACGAAGTTCACCACCTGGCCCTGCACCGGGTTGCCGTTGGCGTCGCTCACCTCCACCACCAGCGCCTGCGGGAGCTCGGTGCCGGCCGGGGCCGACTGGGTGTTCCCCGACACCACGTCCAGGCGCGCCGCGGGGCCGGGCTTCGACCCGGTCGAGTCGCTGCACGCCGGGAGCGCCGCGACGGCGCCTGCCAGCAGGGCCAGGGAGATGGAGCGTAGACGCGACATGGGACTCACTTCGAAAGGAATTTCATGGTCCGCTCGCGACGGTCGTGGCGGACGGGTTGGTCACTGCGACAGCTCGTAGCCGGCGCTGCCGGAGTAGAGGAAGAAGCGCAAACCGCGGCAGACCACCGTGCCGCCGGGCGGGCCCACGTCCACCACCGGGCCGTTGCGGTAGGCGAGGTAGCGGCGGGTGCGCACCGGGTTCCCCTCCACGTACACGCCGTCGGTATACGCCACCGACCCGTCGGGGCAGAGCGCGTCCAGCAGCGGGGCGCCCACCCGGCTCACCGCCTCGTCGGCGCCGGCCGGAGTGCGCAGCCGCACCTGGGCCGTTCCCGGGCCGTCGAGCGGCTGGTGGATCTCGAGGTAGGCCACCCACCCGCCGGCGAGGCGGCTGTCGATCCGCGGCGAGCCGGGGCGGGTCAGCACCGCGGTCAGGCGCTCGGTGGCGCCGCCGTGCCAGAGCCACTGGATGTCGCCCTCGCCCAGGCTGTGGGTCACGTACACCACGTTGCCGCCATCCGTCCGCGGCATCACCGGTTGCGCGGAGCCGCCGGCGAACACCGTGGTGGTGGTGCCGGCGTGGAACAGGCTCACGTACGACACCCCGTCGAAGGCCCCGCCGGTCCGGCGCTCGAACGCCACGTCGCCGTTCAGCCCCACGTCCACGCTCACCCCGCTCGTGGCGAAGTCGGCGCCCGACACCGTCAGGTTGGTGCCCGCGGCCAGGTCGCGCCGGATCACCGGCTCGCCCGCTCCCGCCATCCACGCGGCCCAGCCGCCGCTCACCGCGAGCAGCGGCTCGGCGAAGACGGGGCCCGCGCTGACCGGCCCCAGGCTGGTGGCCGCCCCGGCGCGGTACTCCACCAGCTCATAGGTGCCAGCGACGCGCACCACCAGCGCGCCGGTGGGGGTCAGCCTCCCCAGGACGCCCCCGTCCGCCACCACCAGCGCGTCGGAGCCGTCGGCCAGGTCGCGGAGCTTCACCTTCCGCGTGGTGGCCGAGTCCAGCCAGAGCACGCGGGTGACGTCGAGGTCCAGGATGCGCCCGGGCACCTGGGCCTTCAGGGTGCGGCTGCCGACGAGCACCGAGGTGGCGGTGAAGGTGACCGACAGGCTCCCCGAGCTGGCGGTGAGCGTCTGCGGCCCCGAGGGCCCCAGCGTCCACTGCGCCGAGGCGGTGGCCAGGCCGCCGATCCGGGAGATGGCGGGGCTCACGCTTCCCCCGCCCCCGGTCACGGTCCAGTGGATCGGCAGCCCCTCCGCGTTGTCCGCGCTCACGCTCACCGTGACGACGGTCCCCGGCGGCGCGAGCGAGCCGTCGCCGGCCGTCTTGACCAGCTGGGTCACCGCGCGGGCGGTGAAGCGCACCGTGGTTCCCGCCACGGTGGCCTGCGCGCTCTGCGTGGCCGGGCCGGCGGGGCCGAGCACCCACTGCGTGCGGGCGATGCCGGCGGCGTCGGTGGGGGTGGGCGAGGTGATGCTCCCGCCGCCGCCGGTGACGGCCCAGGCCACCTGCACCCCCGGCGCGGGGTTGCCGTGCTGGTCGCGCACCACCACCGCGAACGAGTCCTCCACCACCGAGCCCGGCACCCCCGCCACCGAGGTGTCGCCGCCGAGCGCCACCGCCGTCGCCGGCGCGCCCGCCACGGCGGTCGCGGTGAAGACCGCGGCCGACAGCGGCTGCCCGCCCACCACGGTGCGCGCCTCCAGCGTCTGCGGCCCCGCGGCGGTGCCGAGCGTCCAGCGCTCCTGCGCCAGCCCCTGGCCATCGGTGGCGCCGCTCCCGGCGAACACGTGCCCGCCGCCGCCGGTGACCACGAAGCTCACCACCTGCCCCTGCACCGGGCGGCCCTGGGCGTCGGTCACCTTCACCACCACGGGCTGCGGCAGCTCGGTGCCCGCGGGGCCGCTCTGCGCGTTCCCCGACACCACGTCCACGTGCGCCGCCGGCCCGGCCTTCGACCCGGTCGAGTCGGAGCAGGCCGGGAGCGCCGCGACGGCGAGCGCGAGGGTAGCGGCGAGGAGACGGTTCGTCGGGACGTTCATCATGATCCGCACATCTGAAAGGACTGCCGGTTCCGCCCGCGGCGACCCGCCGGAACAAGCCGGGTGCCGCGCGTCTGAACCACCCTGCGCCGCGCGCGCGGAACTCTGAATCTCGCGGAATTCCTCGAATCGAGCCATTCCCGTCCGCGACGGGCCATGCCGTGGCGGACAGTTCCGGTGGGCCTCCGCGGCCGCCCGGCGCGATCCGTTGATAATCAGGCGTTTAGCGGAGACAGAAAATTGTCCGCGCCGAGCCGGAGCGGGAAGCGGCGCGGTTGCCGACACTTTCACCCGGCCGCGAAGCGCCTCCGACCCGCGCTTAATGAGTGCTAACTCCGTATGCACCAATCACATGATGACACGTCCAGCTGTCTCTGCGTCACACTTTCGCTGCCGCGCGAGATACGGGTACCGCGATGGCGCCTGGGAGAGGACGGCCGCGGTGGCTTACCCGGCGAGTCGCACGCCGTCGCCAGCGCCGCGGCGCAGAGGAGCGCCGCGGCCGCGCGGCCCAGCCGGGGGAAGGCCTGCTTCATCATCCCGGGCCTCGAAAAGAAGTCATTCGACGATCCACCTCAGGCCGTGATGCGGTACACCGCGCCGCCCTCGACCGCGAAGAGGTATGGGCCGTCTACGAGGAAGTACGTGCCGAGCGTCGAGCCGGCGTCCAGCCGCGTGCCCGCCGGGGTGACCAGGTAGTAGCGGCCGGTCGTGTTGCTCGCGTAGACCAGCGTGCCGTCGGGGGTGATCGCCGCCGGCACCACGCCGGAGGTCTCCGGGGTGACCTGCTGCACGGCACCGCCGGGCGAGCGGCGGAAGAGGGCGGTCTCCGGGGTGCCGTACGCGATCCAGCCGCCGTTCATCACGGCGAAGAGAGACGGGTAGCCATGGCTGGAGTGGTGCGCGAGCCCGATGTCGGCGTTTCCGTTGTCCAGCAAGAGCGTGCCGTTGTTGAACAGATCGATCTTCGTGTAGATGATGTTCACGCCGTCCGTCGCGATCGCCCCCACGCTGCCGTCGCCCTGCGTGGTGACCTGCGTGGCGGTGCCGTCGCGATAGACCCACGGGGCGAACCCGTTCTCCAGCCACACCACGTCGCCGTCCGCGCCCACGTCGATCTGGGTCGCGTTGGCGGCCGCGATGTGGACGATGCTCCCCGTCGAAAGATGGATCCGCACGATGTCGCCGGCGTTCGCCCGCCAGGCCGCCCAGTCGCCCTCGACCGACGGCAGCCCCTCGCCCACGCCCAGCGGGGTGAGGGAGCCGTCGTCGTGCCAGAGGTAGAACTGCCCGGTCTGGGTGCGCAGGAGCGCGCCGCCGTCGTAGAGGTAGCCGCGAACGGCGTAGAGCTGCCCCGTCCCCGGGCTCACGGTCGCGGTCAGGTCGGTGCCGTTCGACAGGCGCCGCTTGAAGGCGGGCGCGGCGCCCGACTGGTCGAGCCAGAGCACGGAGCCGAGCG
Source organism: Longimicrobium sp. (assembly GCA_035995965.1). Classification (GTDB taxonomy): domain Bacteria; phylum Gemmatimonadota; class Gemmatimonadetes; order Longimicrobiales; family Longimicrobiaceae; genus Longimicrobium. The sequence continues at coordinate 4,453 of DASYJZ010000088.1, forward strand.
ACGCGTCCAGCACCGTGCCGGGGACCTGCGCGACCAGGGTGCGCGTGACCGCCCCGAGCACCGTGACCGTGAAGGTGGCGCTCAGCGAGCCCGCGGTGGCGGTCAGCGTCTGCGTCCCCGGCGTGGGGCCCGGCGTCCACTGCGCGGTGGCGATCCCCGGGTTCTCCGGGCCGCCGGTCTTCGACGCCGCCGGGGTCACCGTGCCGCCGCCGCTGGTCACCTGCCAGTGCACGGTGAGCCCGGGCACCGGCCCGATGAAGTCGTTCACGGCGACCGACGCGGTGACCGGCACTCCCGGGTTGACGGTGGCCCCGTTCGGCTGCAGCGCCAGCATCCCGACCGCAGCGCGCGCGAAGAAGCTCACGGTCATGCCGGAGATGGTGGCCGAGGCGCTCTGGTAGCCGTTGCTCGGCGGCGGACCGAGGGTCCACGTCATGCGCGCGAAGCCGTTCGCGTCGCTGACGCTGGCCGCGGCGGTGGTGCTCCCGCCCCCCGCCGTGGCCGCCCAGCTCACCGTGGCGCCCGCGACCCCGTTGCCGAACACGTCGGTCACGCGCGCCACGAGCGTGTCGTCCAGCAGGCTGTTGACCACGCCGACCGCGAACCCCAGCGGGGCGACGCGGTCCAGGTGGGCCACGGGTCCGGGGGTGACGGTGGCGCTCACGACCCCAATGAACGCCGTGCCGCTGCCGTTGACCACGCGCGCCTCCAGCGTCTGCGCCGAGCCGGCCGCGGTGCCCAGCGTCCACCGCTCCTGCGCGATTCCTTCCGCGTTGGTGGTGGCGGTGCCGGAGAAGACCGTGCCGCCGCCCCCGGTCACGTGGAAGGTGACCGCCTGTCCGGCGACGGGGCGGCCGCGGTCGTCCGTCACCTTCACGGAGATCGGCACCGGCAGCTCCTGCCCCGCCGTGCCCTGCTGTCCGCCGCCGGCCGCCACCGCGATAGCCGCCGGCTCCCGCACCCCCGGAGCCGAGGGCGAGTCGCACGCGACCGCCGCCACCGCGGCGCAGAGGAGTGCCGCCGCCGCGCGGCCCCCCCGGCGGAAGGAAGGAACGCTCATCTCACCACCGTTTCTCATGATTCCAGGTCGTATACCGGAGCGCCGCGCCCGTGCGGCCGAGCGCGAAGGACGACGGCTTCACCCGGGGCATGTCTTCTCCAGTTCAGTGGATGGGGTCCGGCACGTCGGCGTGCCGGACCCCGTGTCCGGATCAGGTCCCCAGCAGGTAGACACTCCCGCCGGCGACCAGGAAGAAGACGTTGCCGCGCGAGAGGACCCGCGCCCCGCTGACGTACGGGCCCAGGTCGTACCGCGCCCCGGCGGGGGTGACCAGGTAGTAGCGGCCGGCCGGCGTGGCGTAGCGGTAGATCACCGTGCCGTCGGGGCCGAGCGCCTCGAGGATGGTGGCGCTCGTCTCCGGCGAGACCTGCTGGGTGGTGCCCGAGGGCGACCGCCGCATGGTCGGCGAGAGCCCGGTGCTGTACGCGATCCACCCGTTGTTCAGCCGGTACGGGACGATGCCGCCGCTCTTGGTGGAGTGGCTGGCGAGCAGGATGTCGCTGTTGCCGTTGTCCAGGTAGAGCGAGGCCGAGTTGCCGCTGACGGAGAGGGTGACGTACACCACGTTCACGCCGTCGGTCTGGATCTGGAAGAACCCGAGGGCCTGCGTGGTGACGGGCGTGGTGGTGCTGCCGTTGTAGAGGAAGATGCCGCCGCTGGTGACGTAGACCACGTCGCCGTCCGCGCCCACCTCGACCGTGCCCGCCCCCGTGTTCGCCACCAGGCTGTTCGTGCCGGTGCTCAGGTTGCGCCGGACCACCTGCGTCCCCGTGCTCCAGGCCGCCCACTCGCCCTCCACCGACACCGCCCCGCGGCCGCCCCCTTCCGTGAGCACCGGGCCCAGCGACGTCAGGGTGCCGTTGCGGTACTCGTACCACCCGTCGTCGCCGCCGACGATGGCGCCGGCGCTGTACAGGTAGCCGGTGGTCGACGCTCCCGAGTCGGCCTTGACCACCACGTCGGCGCCGGTGCCGGGGGTGCGGATCTTCACCAGGCGCGGCCCGGGGGCCTGCGCGTCCACCCAGAGCACCCGGTCCAGCGACACGTCCAGCACCTCCCCCGGCACCGTCACCACCAGGGTGCGGGTCCCGGTCGGGAGCACGGTCACCGTGAAGGTGGCCGAAAGGCTCCCCGCGGTGGCGGTCAGCGTCTGCGTGCCGGGCATGGGTCCGGGCGTCCAGGTGGTGGTCGCGATGCCGTCGCCGCCGGATCCCGTGAGCGAGGTGGCCGGGCTCACCGTGCCACCGCTGCTGGCCTGCCACTGCACCTTCACTCCCGACACCGGCCCGATCGCGTCGTTGAGCGCCACGTAGGCCGCGATCGGCACCCCCGCCGACACGGTGGCGCCGTTGGGCTGCAGCGCCCCGAGGTCGCTCCCCGCGCGCGCCTGGAACCCCACCGCCGGCAGCCCGGTGACGCTGGCCGTGAGGGTCTGGAACCCGCTGCTGGCGGGCCCCAGCGTCCAGGGCACGCGTGCCACGCCGTTCGCGTCGGTCACGCTGGTGGCCGCGGCCGTGCTCCCGCTCCCCGCGCCCACCGCCCAGGTCACCGTCACCCCCGGCACCCCGTTGGCGCTCGCGTCCAGCAGGCGCACGGCCGGCGTGTCGGCCACCACGCTGTTCACCACGCCGGCGAGGGTGGCGGAGGCGTTCACGCGCACCAGCTGCGCAGGCGCCGCCGCCCTGACGGTCGCGGTGACCGTGGCGGTGAGCGTCGTCCCGCTCCCGTTGACCACCCTCGCCTCCAGCGTCTGCACGCTCCCGGCCGTGGTCCCCACCGTCCAGCGCTCCTGCGCGATCCCCTCGGCGTTGGTGGTGGCCGTGCCCGAGAAGACGTGCCCTCCGCCCGCGGTCACGTGGAAGGTGACGGTCTGCCCCGCCACCGGGCGCCCGCCCGAGTCGGTCACCTTCACCGCGATCGGGGCGGGGAGCTCCTGCCCCGCCGTGCCCTGCTGGCCGGCGCCGGAGACCACGGCGATGGCCGCCGGGGTGCGGGTGTCCGAACCCGAGGGCGAGTCGCACGCCGTCGCCAGCGCCGCGGCGCATAGGAGCGCCGCGGCCGCGCGGCCCAGCCGGGGGAAGGCCTGCTTCATCCTCGTCTCCAGGTCGTCACTTCGGTCGTCGCGTCACTGCGAAAGCTCGTACCCGGCGCCGCCCGACAGCACGAAGAACCGGCCGCCGCGGCAGACCACCGCGTTGCCGAAGGGGGCGCCCGCATCCACCAGCGGCCCGCCGCGGTAGGCGATGTAGCGCCGGGTGTAGCTCGCGCCGTTGGCGTTGGTGTAGGTGCCCTCGCTGTAGACCACCGAGCCGTCGGGACAGAGCGCCTCGAGCAGCCCCGCGTTCCCCGCGCCGGCGCGGCTCACCGGCTCGTCGGCGCCGCCCGGGGTGCGCAGCCGCACCTGGACGCCCACGCCGGCCACCGGCGAGAAAGTGTAGTTCGTGTAGGCCACCCACCCGCCCGCGACCCGGGTGTCCGGGACGACGCGGTCGCTCCCCGTCGCGGCCAGGCGCTCGGTGGTCCCGGCGCGCCAGAGGAAGGTCTCGTATCCGTTCGAGAGGTTGAACGTGCGGTACGTCACATTGCCGCCGTCGGTCTGCGGCCGGGCGAGCCCGATCGAGAAGGGGAAGCCGAGGTCGCTGGTGGTCCCGTCGTGGTAGAGCTTCATCACCGCCTGGCCGCCCGACTGCCCCCCGATGTAGAACTCGTAGACCACGTCGCCGTTCGAGCCCACGTCCACGCTGGCCCGCGACGCCCGACCGTCCGGCCCCGCGACCACCAGGTTGGTTCCCGCGAGCAGGTCGCGGCGGACGACGCTGCCCACGTTGGCCGTCATCCACGCGGCCCAGTTGCCGTCCACCGCCAGGAGGGGCTCGTTCGAGTTGAAGATGAAGCCGATCGGCCCCAGGCTGGAGAGCGTTCCGTTCCGGTACTCGAAGAGCTCGCCGGGCGCGGGGGAGTACGTGCCGCGCGCCGCCACGGCGCCGGAAGGCGTCAGCAGCCCGCCGGCGCCCAGGTCGGAGACGAGCACCACGTCGGTCCCGGTGGCGAGGGTGCGGAGCTTGATCTGCCGCGTGGTCGCCGAGTCCAGCCAGAGGGCGCGCGTGGCGTCCAGGTCCAGGATGCGCCCGGGGAGGTCGGCCAGCAGGGTGCGCCTGCCCGCGACCACCGCGGTGGCGGTGAAGGTCACCGAGAGGCTCCCGGCGCTCGCGGTGAGCGTCTGCGCCCCCGCCGGCCCCAGGGTCCACTGCGCCGAGGCGGTGCTGGTCGCCGCGCCGTCGGCGGTGCGCACCACGGCGGGGGCTACCGCGCCGCCGCCGGAGGTGACCGTCCAGTGGATGGGGAGCCCGCCCGGACCGTTGGTCCCCACGGTGACGGTGACCACGCTCCCCGCCCCCTGCGTGACACCGTCACCCGCGAGCTTGGTGAGCACGGTCACGGGATAGGCGGCGAAGCGCACCGTGGCCCCGCCGACCGTGGCCTGCGCGCCCTGCGTGGCGGAGCCCGCGTTGCCCAGCACCCACTGCGTGCGCGCGATCCCCGAGGCGTCCGTGGTGGAGGGGGTGGTGATGCTCCCGCCGCCCGAGGTCACGGCCCAGGCGACCTGCACGCCGGGCGTCGGGTTGCCGTACTGGTCGCGCACCAGCACCGCGAACGAGTCCTCGACCGCCGAGCCGGGCACCCCGGTCACCGCGGTGTCGCCGTGGAGCGCGGAGGCCTGCGTGGGCGCGCCCGCCGTGGCGGTGGCGGTGAAGGTCGCGAACGTCAGCGCCTGGCCGGTGCCGCTGTCGACCGCGCGGGCCTCCACCGACTGCGCGGCGCCGGCCACCGTTCCCAGCGTCCACAGCTCCTGCGCCGTCCCCGACTGGTCGGTGAGCGCGGTGCCGGCGAACACGTGCCCGCCGCCCGCCGTCACCACGAAGTTCACCACCTGCCCCTTGAGCACGTGGCCGTTCGCGTCGGTGGCCTTCACCACCAGCGGCTGCGCCAGCTGGGTGCCGACCACGCCCGTCTGCGCGTTGCCGCCCACGATGTCCAGGTGCGCGGCGGGGCCGACCCTGGAGCCGGTGGAGTCCGAGCACGCCGGGAGCGCGGCCGTGCAGGCCAGGGCCAGAAGGCCGAGACGCTTCGCCATCTTGTCCATCGATCCCTCTGCCAGGTTGAGTGGGAGCGCCCCGCGCGGAGACGCCGCTGGGCCTCGGTCACCGGATTCTTTCGTTCCTGGCGCCGCAAGCCGCCGGCGCCGCGCCTTCGCCACGGACGCGTCGTCCGGGTGCGGGGCATTCGGCCTGTCGTCCGTCGCACCACGCGACACGGGGGAAAGCTCGCCGGCCGGCGGCCGCGTTCCATTCCGGTCCCGAGGTGCCGTGCCGTGCGCCGCTGGAGCCGGGCGCCCCGCCCCGTGCTCTCCGTCCGAGTCGCTTGCCAAGCGGGTGTTTAGCCGCGGCGGGGCCGCTCCGCCACCTGGACCGGGCGCCCTGGCCGTCCCCGATTCACGACGTTTTCGCCCGCCGCCGGGCCGCTTTCGAACCCGGAAGTCTACGCGTGGCATGCACATGATGACGCAAGACTGCAACCCTGCGTCACCACCGGTAGCAGTCCGGGACATCCCGGTACATTCTCCGGAGGCCGAATGCCGGGCGGCCGAGACGGGGGAGCGATCCTCGGGCGGGGACCTCCACGCGGGGTGCCGACTCCATCGCCCACCGCGTCCGCGTGCCGCGTCGTGTGCGGCCGGACATCGAGAGCACGAACACGGCCACGCATTCCCTGCTGCCGATTGCGCAGGAGACACGCGCCCGAGCCCTTGGACTCCCATGAAAAATAGCCGGGCGGGATGATCCGGACAATCGCGGCACGGAGCGGTCATCGCGTACGAACACCTTTGTTCACATCGGGATAGCCGCCTGGATCACCCGGTCCGAAGCGGCCGGTGATCACAGCATGTTTACGCGTTTGCGCGAGGCTTCCCTCCATCGGACCACCCGCTTGCGGACGTTCAATTGCGCCCCGGCGACGGACTGCGCGGGGTCGTGGAGCATTCGGTTCGACTGATGGATGTCCCGCGTGGGGGACGGGCGGGGAACGTCGTGTGCGACACTTCAACGGATGGAGGTCCGGCCAGGCCGTGCAGTCGCGGCCCCGGTGGGGGTCGCCGGTCCGGATCTGCGCTGAATGGGTTGATCGATCGCAAGGCTCGCGACCGGTTTACCGCCGGCGTGCCCGCCGCGTTGGGGTCGCGCCCATGCAGCGTTGGACGCGCCGCGGCTCCTCCGCGTCTCCGCGTGAGAGCTTTCCTTGCCGTCGTACGAGCGTTCGTCGCCTTGACGGAGCTCCCGCGCGGGCGGCACTTTTCCGCGATGACCACGAGCACCGAGACCACGGCGGAGCAGGCGCTGCTCGACGCCTTCCGCGCGGGAAAGCGCACCGCGCTCGCCCGCGCCATGTCGATGGTGGAAAACGGGCGGCCGGGCTTCGAGCACCTGCTGCACGAGCTGCACGGCGAGATGCTGCGCGCCCACCGCATCGGCGTGACCGGCCCGCCGGGGGCGGGAAAGAGCACGCTCACGTCGAAGCTGGCGCTGCACTACCGCCATGGGGGCGAGCGCGTCGGGATCGTGGCCGTGGACCCGTCGTCGCCCTTCACCGGGGGCGCGTTGCTCGGCGACCGCATCCGCATGAGCAACATCTCCACCGACCCCGGCGTCTTCATCCGCTCCATGGCCACCCGCGGGGCGCTCGGCGGCCTGGCGACGACCACCAAGGAGGTGGCCGACCTGCTGGACGCCTTCGGCTTCGAGCGGGTGGTGATGGAGACGGTGGGCGTCGGCCAGAGCGAGCTGGAGATCGCGGGGACGGCGGACACCTGCGTGGTGGTGCTCGTCCCCGAGAGCGGCGACTCGATCCAGGCGATGAAGGCGGGGCTGATGGAGGTCGCCGACGTGTTCGTGATCAACAAGGCCGACCGCCCCGGCGCGGACAAGCTGGCCAACGAGCTGGAGCTGATGCTGCACATGCGCCTCGGCGACCTGCCGGCGTCGGCCGGGCACCACGGGGTGAGCCTGAAGACGGTGGGCCGCCACGCGCGCGAGTGGGCGCGGCAGGCGGCGCAGGAGACGGGCGCCTGGGCCATCCCGGTGCTCAAGACGGTGGCGCAGAGCGGCGAGGGGGTGGAGGAGCTGGCGCGAACGCTGGACCGACACCGGGGGTACTTGCAGGACTCCGGTGAGCTGTCGCGGCGGCGCCGCGCGCGGCTGGAGGAGCGGGTGCGGCCGGTGGTGGAGCGGCGGTTGCAGCGCCTGGCCTGGCGCTCCGGCCGCGGCGAGGAGCTCCTGGCCGAGGCGCTTCCCGCGCTGGAGACGGGCGACGCGTCGCCGTACGAGGTGGCGGAGCGGATCGTGGCGGAGCTTGGCGTCACTACACGATAGAGACGGGACGAACCCCATGAATGTGGTCGAGAGCGGCGCGGCGCCGGCGGAGCTGCTGGAGCGCATCCGCGAGCAGGAGAAGGAGCTGGAGACGCTGCGGGCGTCGCTCGCCGCCTGGGAGGGCGCCGCGGGCCGCGCCCCCGCGCGCGACGCGAACTTCACCTCCATCTCCGGCGTGCCGGTGGAGCCGCTGTACACGCCGCTCGACCGCCCCGCGCCGTCGCCGGCCGAGGCGGCGTTCTACAACGAGCGCGTCGGCTTCCCCGGCGAGTTCCCCTTCACCCGCGGGCCGTACGGCACCATGTACCGCACGCGGCTCTGGACCATGCGCCAGTTCGCGGGCTTCGGCACCAGCGAGGAGACCAACGAGCGCTACCACTTCCTGCTGGAGCGCGGGCAGACCGGGCTCTCGGTGGCCTTCGACTTCCCCACGCTGATGGGCTACGACAGCGACCATCCCCGCTCGCTGGGCGAAGTGGGGAAGTGCGGCGTGGCCATCAGCTCGCTCGACGACATGGAGACGCTGTTCGGCGGCATCCCGCTGGACCAGGTGAGCGTCTCCATGACCATCAACGGCCCCGCTGTCATCCTCTTCGCCTTCTACGTGGTGGCGGCCGAGAAGCAGGGCGTGGCGCCGGAGAAGCTCCGCGGCACGGTGCAGAACGACATCCTCAAGGAGTACCAGGCGCAGCACGCCTGGGTCTACCCGCCGGAGCCGGCGCTGCGGCTGATCATGGACATGTTCCAGTGGTGCTCGCGGCGGGCGCCCAAGTACAACCCCATCTCCATCTCCGGATACCACATCCGCGAGGCCGGGGCCACGGCGGTGCAGGAGCTGGCGTACACGCTGCGCAACGGCTTCGAGTACGTGGAGCGGGGGATCGCGCGCGGGCTCGACGTCGACGACTTCGCGCCGCGGCTGTCGTTCTTCTGGGACGTGCACAACGACTTCTTCGAAGAGGTGGCCAAGTTCCGCGCCGCCCGCCGCATCTGGGCGCGCCACCTGCGCGACCGCTACGGCGCCGCCAACCCGGAGAGCTGGCGCTTGCGGACGCACGCGCAGACGGCCGGGGTCACGCTCACCGCGCAGCAGCCGGAGAACAACATCGTGCGCGTGGCCTACCAGGCGCTGGCGGCGGTGCTCGGCGGCACGCAGAGCCTGCACACCAACTCGATGGACGAGACGCTGGCGCTCCCCACTGAGAAGGCGGTGCAGATCGCGCTGCGCACGCAGCAGGTGCTGGCGTACGAGACGGGGGTGCCCAACACCATCGACCCGCTGGCCGGCTCGTACTACCTGGAGGCGCTCAC
>DASYJZ010000089.1:0-3514 GCA_035995965.1 Longimicrobium sp.
GCGTGAAACGGCCGTTGGTGAGGTGCGGGAACGCGAACGGGGCGGCCTCCCGAGGGAAGCCGCCCCGCCGTCCTGGGGAGCGCGGAGCTACGTCCGGTCGACCAGCGTGTTGAGCTTGGTGCCGTACTTGGTGTTGATCGACCCCGCCAGCGAGCGGGCGACGAGCACGTGCGCGGCGGTGCTCGGGTGCACGCCGTCGTACGAGATCAGCGCGCCGAAGAAGCCCGGCGCCGCCGTGGGCCCGGTCACCGGGCAGCTGTTCAGCACCGCCGTCTGGAACTGCGCGGGGGTGGCAGCCGTGGCCAGGAGCTGGCACTTGCGCACCTGGTTGTAGCGGCCGGCGGTGGCACCCGTGCCCACCCGCGCCAGCTCGGGACGCAGGATGTCCATCGGGTTCACGTACAGCCATCCGTTGGCGTCCGCCGCGCCCTTGAGCGCGGCGTTGAAGGCGGCGATGCGGTCGCCCAGCACGGTGCGCTCCGCCGCGTCGAGGAGGAAGGTGCCCCCCTGCGGCGAAGCCGGGTCGCAGTTGATCTCCGGCAGCGCGCTGCTCACGATCTGGAAGGAGACCAGGTTCCTGCTGAGCGGGTTGGGTGCGCCCAGCGCGGTCACCGGCGAGCAGTTGGCGTTCACCGGCTTGCCGTTGAACCTGCCAGCCGCGTCGCGCGAGAGGAAGAAGTACGCGCCCGGCTGCAGCAGCGGCGACGCGCTGTCGGCGAACACCACGCCGATGATGACGGCGCCCTGCGCGCCGGCGGCCTTGATCGCGGTCGCCATCTGGGTGACGCTCGCCTGGAAGGGCGCCAGGCGCGTCAGGTTGGAGTCGGCGCCCGCGGCGAGCGGCCCGAGCGTGCCGGAGAGCGCGGCCGAGAGCGCGTCGTTGTTGCCGATCCACGCCGACACGAAGGTCGGCTGCGCGTCGGTCATCGCCTGGATCTCGGTGCGGCCGCCGGTGATCAGCGTGTAGAGCTGCGAGATCTGCCCGCCGGGGATGGCGAACAGGTCGGCGATGCGCACCCCGGGGACGGCCACGTTCCCGCGGTAGGGCACGCGCGACGAGTCCACGCGCACGCAGCTGCTGACCGCGATGGAGGGGGTGAGGGGCGCCGTCATCAGCGGCGGGCACCCGGGGCGGGCGAACAGCGGCTGGTTGAAGGGCACGCCCGCCGCGCGGGCCAGCAGGTTGGGGTACGCGTTGCGCTGGGTGGAGTCCACGATCCCGGCCGACTGGAAGCCGGCGGTGATCGAGTTGCCGAGCGACACGTACCGCACGAACATCGCGCCGCCGGCGGGGTCCACCGCCGGGTTGAGCACGTCGCCGTCTCCTACGCACGCGCCCAGCGCGGCCAGCGTGGCCAGTGCGGCCGCGGCGAGCAGGGGACGTCTGGTTGCCACTCTCATGCGAGTCTCCTGAGGGGTTGGGCTAATCTCGTGTTTACCGACGAGCGGTCGTCCCATGGCGTCACTGCATCCCCGGGCGCGCCCCGAAGTGGTACGCGAGGGTGAAACCGAAGGTCATCCCCTTGGCGGTGAAGACGCCCACGGTGGGCTCGTCGGGGCGCACGGCGCCGCGGCGGTCGGGCTGGTGGATGTACTGGAACGAGAAGTCGGTCGAGAGCGCCCGGCTGGGGTGCCAGCCGAGCCCGGCCGAGTAGTAGTTGCGCTCACCCTCGGGGAGGAACGGCGTGGCCCGCGGGGTGGCGGCGGTGTTGAACCGGTATCCCAGGCGGAACGCCAGCGCGTCGCTCCAGTCGATCTGCGTGCCGAAGCGGAAGGTGTTGGTGTTGCGGTAGTTCAGGTTGAGCGTCTGGTCGGTGGCGCTCGCGTTGGCGAAGTCGATCACGAACTGGTCGAAGCTCGACCAGGTGGTGCGCTGGTAGTCGAAGAGCAGGTTCACGATCTCCAGCGGGCGGTAGCTGATGCCGGCGACGAGCTGGCTGGGGAACTTGATGGTGGTCGAGATCCCCTGGTCGGCCAGCGGCCCGCCGGTGACGAACTGCGCCGCCAGCAGCGGGTCGAACACGGTCCCGGTGGCGATCTGGGTGAAGTCGGCGTCGCCGCTCAGGTCCACCTTGGCGGAGTGCAGGTAGCGCAGGCCGAAGCTGGTCCGGTCGCTCGCCCGAAGCACCACGCCCACGTGCCCGGTGATCGCGTTGCCGCTCCCGGCGAGCTTGGCGTCGGCGATGTCGGTGCCGCGCAGGCCGATGGTCGGCGCGTCGGCGCGGCGGTGCACCTCGATGGTGGAGTGCACGAAGTCGACGCCGGCGCCGATCGAGAAGCGGCCGGGCACCACCTCGTACGAGAGGGTGGGCTGCAGGTAGTAGGCGCGCAGCGAGTTGTCGTAGCCGGTGTAGCGGCCCTCGAAGTTGGTGCCGGTGCAGTGCGGGTCGCTCACCGGGCACACCGGGTAGCTGAGCCCCAGCCCGTACGGCGCGAAGGCGCCGATGGCGGCCGCGAGGCGCGGCTTCACCTTGAACGAGGCGAACACCTGCGGCACCGGGACCGTCTCGGGCTTGCGCTCCACCACCGACGCGGTGCCCACCGGCTGCTGCCCGGGGTCGTAGCGGAAGGTGTTGCTCGCGCGGACCAGGGTGACGCCCACCGAGATCGCGCTCCCCTGCATGGCCAGGCCGCCGGGGCTGAAGTACACGCCCGAGGCGTCTTCGCAGGGCGAGCCCACGCCGGCGCCCATGCGGCCCGACATGCATGCGCTCTGCTGGTCGACGCCCGATCCCTGCGCGTGGAGCGGGGTGCCAACCGCGGCGCACGCGAACACGGCGCCGGCGATTGCCAGACTTCGTCTCATTTGAGGGTCTCCTTGGGTGCTGAGCGGTGAAGCTCCGGGCATGCCCGGGACTGGAGCGGGGTGCGGCGAGCTTTGTGGTTGGGTCGGTTCTGCGACGCAGCACGATAACATTCGACTCACCCCGAACGCAAGGCAAACTCCGCGCGAGCAAACGGGTTTCGGCGATGCGGGCGTGTGCCTCGGTTTCGGCACGGCCGTTTCACGCAGAGGCACGAAGGAACCGAGAGAACCACCCGCGCCTCTCCGTTCCTCACCGCCTCTGCGCGAGACGGCCGTTGGAGTATCTGGGAGTGGAACTACAGCCTGCCGAGCGCGCGGATGTCGTCCTTCGTCTCCTCGTCCGTCGCGCTGTCGGAGATCACGACGCGCAGGTCGCCGTGGCGGTCGATGCCGTAGACGACGCCGCTGTGCGCGAGGGCCGGCGGCAGGGCGGCGGGAAGCGTGGAATGATGGTCGTGCGCCATCGTCGGGGCGGGCGCGCCCGGGGCGACGTAGACGCTATAGGCGCGCCAGGCGGCGGCGAGCGCGGCGGTGTCGCCCGTGAGCCCCTGCACGCGGCCGCCGAAGCGGGCGACGTAGCGCTTGAGCGTGGCCGGCGTGTCGTTCGCCGGGTCGACGGTGATGAGCAGGATCCGCGCGCCGCCCGCCTTCGGGCCCAGCTCGCGCACGGCGCGGGAGAGGCGGTCGAGGGTGAGCGGGCAGTAGTCG
>DASYJZ010000090.1:0-10262 GCA_035995965.1 Longimicrobium sp.
TGCGCTGGTTCGACTCGGACCCGCTCGCCGCCCGCATCCCGCACCACGCCGAGTCGGCGGGGGCGGACTGGAACGTCACCTGGAAGGACCGCACCTACAGCCTGATCGGCAACTTCGCCGTGTCGAACGTGAACGGCGACAGCGCGGCCATCCTGCGGCTGCAGCGCTCCTCCGCGCGGTACTTCCAGCGGCCGGACCGCGGCCAGGGGAGCAACGGCCTCTTCACCAGCCGCTTCGATCCGGGGCTGGAGACGCTGCGGGGCTTCGGGGGGTACGCGCGGCTGGCCAAGGACGCCGGCGACTGGCTGTGGGAGACGGCGGTGAACTACCGCAGCCCGGGTTTCGAGGTGAACGACATCGCCTTCCTGTCGCAGGCGGACTACGTCTGGATGAACTTCAACGGGCTGCGCGTCTGGAACAAGCCGACCAAGCACTACCGCAACCTGGTGGCGATCGCCGGCGCGCAGCAGCAGCTCAACTTCGACCGCGACCTCACCTCGCGGAACCTGCACGCCTACCTGGGCGGCGACCTGCCGAACTACTGGAGCGTGAGCAGCTTCGCGATCTGGAACACGGCCGCGGACGACGACCGCCGCACCCGCGGCGGGCCGGTGGTGCGGGTGCCGGGGAACTGGTACTACGCCTTCAACCTGAACACCGACTCGCGCCGGCACGTGGTGCTGGGCACCAATCCCAGCTACGGCCGCACCACCGAGGGGGCGGAGAGCTGGAGCGTGAACCTGGACGTGCGGGTGAAGCCACGCTCCAACGTGCAGCTCTCGGTGGGCCCGTACTACGGGTTCGACCAGTCGCGGGCGCAGTTCGTAACCCGCTTCGCCGACCCCACGGCCACGAGCTTCTACGGGCAGCGGGTGGTGTTCAGCGACCTGGAGCAGCACACGCTGGGGATGGACACGCGCCTGAACTGGACCTTCTCGCCCACGCTCACGCTGGAGCTGTTCGCGCAGCCCTTCGTGGCCACCGGCGCCTTCGACCGCTTCAAGGAGTACGCGGCGCCCAGGACGATCCGGAAGGTGGAGTACGACGCGGGGCAGCTCGCCCCGATCGTGCAGGGCGGCCGGGTGACCGGCTACACGCTGGATCCCGACCGCAACCCGGCGACGGCGAACTTCTCCTTCGGCAATCCGGACTTCAACTTCCGCAGCCTGCGCGGCAACGCGGTGCTGCGCTGGGAGTACCGCCCCGGCTCCACCCTGTTCGTGGTGTGGCAGCAGCAGCGCAGCCGGGTGGAGCCCTTCGGCGACTTCGAGCTCTCGCGCGATGCCGGCGCGGTGTTCCGCTCGCCGCCGGACAACGTGTTCGTGGTGAAGGTCAGCTACTGGTTCGGCCGATAGGCGCCTGGGTGGGACCTCGGCAACCGCAATCTCATGCAGAGCCGCGGAGACGCAGAGGAGAGGCGCGGCTCCCTCCGCGTCTCCGCGACTCTGCGTGAGGCGTTTTTTGTCCCGGGCCAGGGTTGCGCCGGGTAGCCCGGGGTGGGAACATCAGGCCGTCACGGTTCCGAATTGAAGCAGACAGAGGGACGACGGCCGGATTGATCGAGACGACGCTGGAGGGGGAGGGCGCGAAGCCGGGGCGGTCCGGGGCCGTGGACATGGTCCTGGCCGCGTTCTTCTTCAGCGTGATGAGCCTGCTGGTGAAGCTGGTGGGCGCCCGCCTCCCGAGCCAGGAGGTGGTCTTCGTGCGCGCCGCCGTGAGCCTGGTGGTGGCCTACGGGCTGGTGCGCCGCGCGCGGCCGGGGAACTGGGGGCGCCGCAAGGGGCTGCTGGTGGTGCGCGGGCTGATGGGTTTCGCGGCGCTGAGCTGCTTCTTCTACGCGCTGATCCACCTCCCGCTGGCCGACGCCACCGTGATCCAGTACACCAACCCGGTGTGGACGGCGTGGCTGGGAGGGTGGCTGCTGGACGAGGGCCTCTCGCGCGGCGAGGCGGCGCTCAGCGCGGCCGGGTTGCTGGGCGTGGTGCTAATCGCGCAGCCCTCCGTGCTCTTCGGCGGCGCCCCGCGGCTGGACCCGCTGGCGGTGGCGGTGGGCGTGACCGGCGCGCTCTTCAGCGCCGCGGCCTACGTGAGCGTCCGCCGGCTGGGGCGCACCGAGCACCCCGTCATCATCGTCTTCTACTTCACCCTGATCACCGTTCCCGCCTCGCTCCCGGGGCTGCTCATGCACGCGGTGGCGCCCACGCCGGGCGAGCTGGCGCTGCTGGCCGGCGTGGGGGTGACGGCGGTGCTGGGGCAGCTCTGCCTCACCCGCGGCCTGCAGCGCGAGCCCGCCGGCCGCGCGACGGCCATCAGCTACGTGCAGGTCGTCTTCGCCGCCACCTGGGGCGTGCTCTGGTTCCGCGAGTACCCCGACGCGCTGAGCCTGGCCGGCGCCGCGCTGGTGCTGCTGAGCGTGCTCGTGCTCGCCCGCCGCCGCCGCGACCCCAGCGCCCGCCTGCAGCTCCCCGAGGAGTGCACCGCGGAGCCGGCCTGATCTCAACCCGCAATTCACCGGGTCGATCGAGCCCGGGATGAAAGCGGCTCACGCAAGGACGGTAGAGCCGCGGAAAAAGCCTGGCGGGTTGTCCGTGCGTCTGGGTGCCTGTGCGTGAGGTGGATTGGTTTTTCAGCCCGAACCTTGTACATTCGTTCGGCCGGCAACAGCAGCCTTCTCCCCGCACGCCGCCGGCTTACCCCAGTCCATACGCACGGCGGCGCACCGCCGCACCGTGAAACGGCGGCCGCCGGTGTGGCCGCCTGCCTCTCGCGCCGCCCCCGCCCGGCGCATCCACCACCCCTTCGGACGACCATGCATCCCTCGCACTCCCCGCGCCGCACCCTGCTGCGCTTCGCCGCGGCCTCGCTGCCGCTCCTGGCCGCCTGCGGCGACCGTTCCGGCTCCCCCGCCGCGGTGCCCGAGCCGGACGTGCCGCTGCCGCGCTCCACCGTGGCGGCGCTGCACTGCACCGCCTCGGTCGCCAACCCCGCCCTGGCGTGCGAGAACCTCTCGCTCACCGGCGTGGGCTCGGCGAGCGCCGGGGGTCCGCGCATGAACCTGCACGTGCTGGGGGGACAGGGGACGTACGTGCGGCTGACCTCGGCGTCGCCGGGCTACAACGCCGGCACCAGCATCTTCTCCTTCACTGTGACGGTGCAGGACCTGGCCACGCTCGCGCTGGCCACGGCCGACGGGACGACGCGCGACAACAAGGGCGTGCAGGTGTTCTTCTCGGCGCCGCCCGCCGTCACCGGGGGCAGCGGGGGGCCCATCACCGTGGCCAACGCGACGGGGCAGGGGGCGTTCACCGGCGCCAGCCAGGACTACTTCCAGTACGGCGGCCAGATCGGCGCGGTGGACCAGCCGGAGCTAGGGGCGGACGGGATCCTGAGCACGGCCGAGGTCTCCAGCGCCAAGAGCTGGCAGCTCAACGTGCCCAACACGGTGACCACCTTCAGCTTCACCCTGTACGTGAGCACCGAGACGCCGCCGGGCGCCATCGTCACGGCGGCGCCGCAGGTGACCGGCGTCTCGCCGAGCCCGCTGGTTCCCGGCGCGTCGGCCACGCTCACCGGGATCAACTTCAACGCCACGCCCACGAGCGACTCGGTGACCATCGGCGGGCAGAGGGCCGCCGTCACCGGGGCGAGCACCACCTCGCTCACCGTCACCGTCCCCTGCGCCTCCACCGGCAGCCAGCCGGTGGCCGTGAAGGTTGGGGCGATGAAGGGCGCGGCGTTCAACCACCCCCTGCAGGTGACGCAGCGCACGGTGGGGGTGGGCCAGGCGCTGGTGCTCACCGACGCCGCCAGCTCCTACTGCAACGAGCTCACCTCGGCCGGCGGGGCGGCGCGCTACGTGGTGGCGGTGTTCAGCGCCAGCACCTCGCCCTCGTCCAACTCGCCCTTCCAGTTCTCGGCCGACGGCGAGGGTGCGGCGGCGGTGGCGGCGCTGCGGGCCGCGCGCGCGCCCGACGCGACCCTGGCGACGCCGCTCTCGCTCGACGGGGCGATGGCCGCCGCCCGCCAGCGCGCCGCCGACGACCGGCACTACGCGCTGCTGGAGGCGAACCGCGAGCAGTACGAGCGGCTGCACGCCCGCTTCCCCACCCGCGCCTCGATGCGCGGGCCGCGGCTCAACCTCAACGTGGTGGCGGGCGACCCGCCGCTCACCCGCAGCTTCCGGGTGTCGAACATCAACGCCACGGCGCCCAACAACATCTGCAACAGCTACTACGTGGTGAGCGCCACCCGGGTGTACTTCAACGGCAAGCTCGCCATCTATGAAGACGACGGCACGCCCGACGCCTTCAAGGCCTCGCTGAACGCCACCATGGCGGCCAACTACCAGAAGATCGGCGACCAGTTCAACGCCGACATGGAGCCCATCGTCCGCACCAACTTCGGCGACATCCTGCGCCGCGACGCGGTGACGGACAACAACGGGATCGAGATCGCGCTCTTCACGCCCCGCATCAACACCAGCTTCAGCGGGGTCGCCGGCTTCGTGGTGAGCTGCGACCAGTTCCCCAACGACGACGCCAGCACCCCGGCGGTGGGCGGGCCGTACACGGGCTCGGCCGGCTCCACCAACGGCGCCAGCAACTTCGGCGAGTTCTTCTACGCCTACCAGCCGGTGACCGCCGGCACCGGCTACAGCGCCAACACGGCCGACAACTGGTACCGGACCATCCGCTCCACCTTCATCCACGAGAGCAAGCACGTGGCCGCCTTCGCCGCGCGCGTGGCCAACGGTGCGCCCACCTACGAGGCGAGCTGGCTGGAAGAGGGGCTCGCGCGCACCTCGGAGGAGCTGTGGATGCGCAACGCGGTGGACAACGTGGCGTGGAAGGCGAACACGCCGTACGGCACCTTCGCCAACCCGATCAACGTCTACTGCGACGTGCGCCCGGGCTTCGCCGAGTGCGACGCCAACGCGCGGCGGCCGGCGTCGATCATGCAGCGGCACTTCACCTCGCTGTACACCAACATGTTCGGCACCAACGCCCGGCTGCTGTCGCCGTTCGGGCCCACCGCGAGCGACAACGCGTCGTACTTCTACGCGGCGTCGTGGTCGCTGATCCGCTACAGCCTTGACCGCTACGGCAGCTCGGACGCGGCGTTCCTCACCGCGCTCACCGACGCGACCACGTCGGGCGCCACCAACCTCACCGCCCGGGCGGGGGTGTCGATCGACCAGCTGCTGGGCGGGTGGGCGCTCTCGTTCGACGCCGACGACTACCCGGGGCTGGGGGCCCCGAGCCTCGACATCCAGCAGCCGACCTGGAACTTCCGCAGCATCTACGCGGGGCTGAACGCGGACTTCCCCGCCACCTACACGCTCGCGTACCCGCTGGTCCCGCAGGCGCGCACGTTCGGCACCTTCGCACCGGTGGGGATCATCACCATGCGCGGCGGCGGCGTGCTGTGGTACGAGATCTCGGGCACGCAGACGGCGCCCCAGCTCCTGCGGCTGGAGACCAACGGCGGCGGCACGCCCACCAGCAGCCTGCGCATCGCCGTGGCGCGCCTGCAGTAGCGGTGAGGGCCGCCCTCGTCCTCTCCTGCGCGCTCGCCGCCGTGGCGTGCGCGCGGGGGATGCCCGCGGGAGGCGCGTTGCTGGAAGCACCGGCCGCGGCGGACACGCTGCGCGGCATCGTCGAGGTCGTCGGCTCCGAGCCGGCGACCTCGGTCGCGCTGCTGATGGACGGCGGCGCGCCCCCGGTCACGCTGGACGGCGAGCGCCCAATGCTCGACCGGCTCGCGGGGCTGGAGGTGGCGGTGTGGGGCTCGCTCGTGCGCCCCGGGGTGTTCCGGGTGGAGCGGGTGGCGGTGCGCGCCGCAGGCGGGGTAGCGGCGGTCGACGGCGTGCTGGTGCATGACGCCGGCGGCTGGGCGCTGACGACGGAGGACGGCCGGCGCCTCCCCGTCCTCTACCTCCCCGACGCGTTGCGGGGGATGGCCGGCGCGCGGATCTGGCTCGCCGGCCCGCTCGACCGCGCGCCCGACTCCTCCGGCGTGATCAAGCGCCCGTAACGGTCAACAGAACGTCTCACCTCACGCAGAACGCAGAGGAACCGAGAGCAGTGCTTTTCTCTCGGTTCCTCTGCGTCTCTGCGTGAGACGTTCTGTTGCTGAACCTGGAGCGCTCAGGCCGCTTCGACCACCATCACGAAGCCCATCGCCCCGGCGGCGCAGACGGAGATCAGGCCGAACTGCTTGCCGCGGCGGCGCAGCTCGTTGAGCAGGGTGACGGTGATCCGCCCGCCCGTGGCGCCGAAGGGGTGGCCGATGGCGATGGAACCGCCCATCACGTTGATGCGGTCCATGTCCGGCAGCCCCACGGCCTTGTCCCGCCCCAGCCGCTCCTTCGCGATCCGGTCCGAGGTGAACCACTGGAAGTTGGAGAGCACCTGCGCCGCGAAGGCCTCGTGCACCTCCATCAGGTCGATGTCCTTCATCGACAGTCCGGCGCGGTCGAGCGCCACCGGGCAGGCGTAGACGGGGCCCTGCAGGAGCTGGTCGTCCGGGGCCAGCGCGGCGTACGCGTAGCTCCGGATGTAGCCGAGCGGCCTGTACCCCAGCGCCTTCGCCTTCTCCTCGCTCATCAGCAGCACCGCGCTCCCGCCGTCCGTGAGCGGCGACGCGTTCCCCGCGGTGACCGTTCCGTAGCGGCGGTCGAACACGGGCTTGAGGGTGGAGAGCTTCTCCAGCGAGGTGTCGGGGCGGATGCCGTTGTCCGCGGTCACCACCTTCTCGTACTTCGGGGGGATGTAGGCCGCGGCGATCTCGGCGGTCAGCCGCCCGTCGGCGGTGGCGGCGGCGGCGAGCTGGTGCGAGCGCAGCGCCCAGCGGTCCTGCTCCTCGCGGCTGATGCCGTTCTCCTGCGCCATCTTCTCCGCGCTCTCGCCCATGGTGAGCCCCGTGGTGGGCTCGGCGATGGCGGGGGTGATGGGCGCCAGGTTGCGCGGGCGGATGGTGGCGAAGGCCTTCAGCCGCTCCCCCAGGCTCCGCGCCTTGCTCGCGCGCACCAGCGCGTTGCGCATCTCGGGCGAGAACAGGATGGGGATGTCGGTGAGCGACTCGGCGCCGCCGGCGATCACCACGTCGGCCATCCCCAGCGCGATCTGCTCGGCGCCCGAGGTGATCGCCTGGTTGGCCGACGCGCACGCCCGGCCCACGGTGAACGCCGGCACGCGCGGCGGGAGCCCCGAGCCCAGCGTGACCTCGCGGGCGATGTTGGGCTCCTTCACCGACTGGATGACGGTGCCGTAGACCAGGTGGTCCACCTGCTCCACGTCGAGCTCGGCGCGGGCGATCAGCTCGCGCACGGCGATCTTCCCCAGCTCCACGGCGGAGACGTCCTTGAAGTCCGTGCCGCTCCTGGCGAAGGGCGTGCGGCACCCTTCCACGATGGCCACCCTGCGCCCGATCCCGTTCATCCGATCCTCGCTTCGTCGTTGGCTTCCCGCGGAAGCGTGGAATGTTCCGGTGAGCACCGCTCAAAGCAAGGGACGGAGGATCGGCGGGCGACCTGGTCCAACGGGCCAAACAGGCCACGTACCGTACAGGACGCCTCCCGCGAGCCCGGCACCCAGGCCTGCTTTGCCGGGAAAGCAAGTCCTGCCGCAATGAATACGTCTGTCCGCAGCCGCGTGAAAGCGGCCGCGTCCGATTATGAACAGACTGGATGATTTTCGATACCGTTAATGACACGTGCGAGGTTGAGCAAAGGGTGATCTCTATGCGCGCGGGCCGTGATCCGGGTGAGGTGGTCGTGGATGAGATCCTGCGATGGCCGCCTGTAATCTGGACGGCACGCGCGTTCATCGTTATCGTGGTAGGAGGCGGTTCGTGGACCGTCGGACTTTACCTCGCCCGGTTCCTCCGCCCGAAGCACCTGTGGCGGTTGCTCACGGCCGAGCTTCCGAAGTTCAAGGACGTCAGCGGGACGATGAAGGTGTTGGGTCAAGAACTTGCTGCCCACGCTACGCTGGATACGGTCAGGGATCGGGAGATCGAAGCCTTGGACCGGCGTCTCAAGATCTTGGAGGAGCAGGTGACGGATTTCGCCGCCATTGGAGTGAAAACGATCGAGAGCGCTGAACCGGGAGAAAACCGTAATGACTAGACTTCAGCAAGCGAGAGAGATCCTTGCGCGTATCCAAGCGCGACTGCCGGAGCAGGACCGGCTCCGCGAGGAGTACGACGAGGCTCGCCGCCAGCGTCAGGAACTCCAGCGCAGGCTCGCAGAGCAGAAGCGGGAGTTGCTGGCGTCTCTCTGATCGCACCGGACAGTGAAGCGGGGGGCGGCGATCGCGCCGTCCCCCGCTTTTCGTTGTCGGCTGCTGGTGCGGAGCGGGCGCGCTCCGTAGGATTCCGCAGTGATCCCTCCCCACCCAGCCGAACGCCGATGGAGCTCACCCCCGTCACCCTCGAGGGGCGCCACGTGCGCCTGGTGCCGCTCACCGTCGGGCATGTCCCCGCGCTGTGGGAGGCGGGGAACGACGACGACCTGTGGCGGTGGACGCTGAGCCATCCCCAGTCCGAAGACGACATGCGACGCTACGTGGAGGCGGCGCTGGCGAAGCAGGCGGCGGGCGGGGGGCTTCCCTTCGCCACGCTCGAGGCGGAGTCGGGGCGGGTGATCGGGAGCACGCGCTATCACAACTGGGAGCCGCCGCACCCGCGCGTGGAGATCGGCTACACCTTTGTGTCCCGGCCGTGGCAGCGCACGCCGGCCAACACCGAGGCGAAGTACCTGATGCTGCGCCACGCCTTCGAGACGCTGGGCCTCGCCCGCGTGGAGCTGCGCACCAACGCGCTGAACAGCCGCTCCCGCGCCGCCATCGCCCGCATCGGCGGCGTCGAGGAGGGGACGCTGCGCCGCCACCTGCTCAGCGAAGCGGGCGTCCTGCGCGACACCGTCTACTTCAGCATCCTCGACGACGAGTGGCCGCGGGTGAAGCTGCGCCTCGAGGAGAAGCTCGCCCGCCCCTGGAGCCCCGCGCCCGCATGACGAACCGCATCCCCGCTCGCCTCCTGCCGCTGCTGCTCGCCGCCACTGCCGCGTGCACGGCCACCGCCGCGCGCACGCCGTGGGCCGCACCGCCCGCTCCGGCCACCGTAACGGCCCCCGGCCTGTCGCCCGAAGCAGCGTTCGCGGCGGCGGTCGATTCCATCTTCTCCGACAGCCTGTTTGCAGGCGCCAACTGGGGCGTGGAGATCGAGTCGCTGGAGACGGGGCGCGTGCTGTACCAGCGCAACGCGGGGAAGATGTTCGTCCCCGCGAGCAACATGAAGCTGGTGACGGGGAGCGCCGCGCTAGAGACGCTGGGGCCCGGCTGGCGCTACCGCACCGCCGTCGTCGCGGGGGGGCCGGTCGCGGACGGCGTGCTGCGCGGCGACCTGGTGGTGGTGGGGAGCGGCGATCCGACCATCGCGGCCGACTTCCAGAACGGCGACCCGCTGGCGGTGTTCCGCGCCTGGGCCGACTCGCTGCGCGCGCACGGCGTCACCCGCATCGCCGGCCGCATCATCGGCGACGACGACGTGTTCGACGACCGCGCGCTCGGGCGCGGCTGGGCGTGGGACGACACGGACGCCTACTACTCCGCCGAGATCGGCGGGCTGGAGTACAACCTGGGGGTGGTCGGCATCGCCGTGACACCCGGGCCGGCGCCGGGAAGCGAGGGCCGGGTGACGCTGCTCCCGGCGACGCGCTACACGCCGGTCGTCAACCGCACCCGCACGGTCGCCGGCGCGCCGGTGGTGGAGGTGGAGGGCACGCGGCAGGAGCAGGGGACGGGGATCATCGTCACCGGCGACGTGCCGCGGGACACGTCTGCGATCCTCACGGAGGTCGCGGTGCGCAACAACACGGCGTACTTCGTCACCGTGCTGCGCGAGACGCTGCTGGCTGCGGGGATCCGCGTCGACGGCGCGGCGGTGGACCAGGACGACATCGCCCTCACAGACTTCCCCGCGCGGCAGGGCACCCTGTTCGTGCACAGCTCGCCGCCGCTCGCCGAGATCCTCCCCGGGTTCCTCAAGCCCAGCCAGAACCAGGTCGGGGAGCTGCTGCTGAAGACGATGGGACGCGTCCTCCGCGGCCAGGGCACGGCGGCGGCGGGAATCGCGGTGGTCGACAGCCTCCATCGCACCTGGGGTCTGCCCGGCCGAAGGCTCGCGCAGGCGGACGGCTCGGGGCTCTCCCGCTACAACCTGGTCGCGCCCGAGCTGCTGATCGCGCTGCTGGAGCACAT
>DASYJZ010000091.1:0-6704 GCA_035995965.1 Longimicrobium sp.
ACTGCTCCCAGCCTTCCAGCTCGTCGTCGGGAAGCGGGTCGAAGAACGTGTCGGGGATGACGAGCCCCTTCAGCACGCCGGGTTCGCGCCTCGGTTGCCGAATCGGAACCAGCCGGGCCACAGGCGTTCCCCCACGCGCAATGACGACGTCCTCGCCCGAGCAGGCGAGATCGATCAGCCCGTCCAGCTCCGCCTGAGCTGCTTCGATATCGATGATCCGCATCGCTTTCCCTTCACGCCCGGGTCAGGTGAGGTCGGCTTCAGGATGACGTCTCTGAAGAGGTCACGAAAGGCTTATCACGCCCTTCAACCCTCCGGCGCGCCCCAGCCGCCGCCGCCGGGGGTCTCGAGCACCAGGCGGTCGCCGAGGGCGACCTCGCAGCCGTCGACGGAGCCGAGCTCCAGCGTCTCGCCGCCCGCGCGGACCACGCGCTGGCGGCCGGGGGCGCCGGGGAGGCCGCCGTCCACGCCGTAGGGACCCTCGGCGCGGTGCTGCGCCAGCACCGAGAGCGACGCCGGCTGCAGGAACACCGTCTCGCGCACCGCGCCGTCGCCCCCGCGGAAGCGGCCGGCCCCGCCCGAGCCCGCGCGCACCGCGAAGCGCTCGATGCGCACCGGGTAGCGGTGCTCCACCACCTCGGGGTCGGTGATGCGCGTGTTGGTCATGTGCGTGTGCACCGGCCCCGCGCCGTCCCATCCCGGCCCCGCCCCTGAGCCGCCGCACACCGTCTCGTAGTAGCCGAAGCGCTCCGTCCCCCAGAGCACGTTGTTCATCGTCCCCTGGCTGCACGCGGCCAGCCGCAGCGCCTTGAGCAGCGTGTCCGTCAGCCGCTGGCTCACCTCGGTGTTGCCGCCGACCACCGCCGGCGCGCGCGCGGGGTCGTCGGGCCACTCCGGGTCCAGCATCCCGCGCGGCACCCGCACCTCCACCGCGCGCAGCAGCCCCTCGTTCAGCGGCAGCGGCTCGCGCACCAGCAGGCGCAGGACGTAGAGCACCACGCTGCGCACGATCGCCGGCGTCGCGTTCAGGTTCCCCGGGTGCACCCCCGCCGTCCCCGCGAAGTCGATGGTCGCGCCGCGGCCGGCGATCTCGACGCGGGCGTGCAGCGCGGAGCCGTCGTCCAGCCGCTCCTCGGCCTCGTACACGCCGTCGTCCAGCGCCTCCAGCGCATCGCGGACGCCGGCCTCGGCGCGGCGCTTGAGCGCCTCCATGTAGCCCGCGACCGCGCCCGCGCCGTGCTCGGCCGCGAGCCCCGCCAGCAGCTCGGCCCCGCGGTGGTTCGCGGCGACGGCGGCGGCGAGGTCCGCCAGGTTCTCGTCCACCGCGCGGGTCGGGTACGGCGCGTCGGCGAGGATGCGGCGCATCTCCTCCCACCGCGCCTCGCCGCCGTGCACCAGCAGGGTGGGGGGGATGACGACGCCCTCCTCCGCCAGCGTGCGCGCGTCCGGCGGCATGGAGCCGGGACGCGTGCCGCCGATCTCGGCGTGGTGCGCGCGGCTGGCGACGTAGCCCAGGAGCGCGCCGGCGCCGTCGTGCACCGGCGTGATCACCGTCACGTCGGGGAGGTGCGAGCCGCCGAAGGCCGGGTGGTTGGTGACCGCCACGTCGCCAGGGCCCAGCGGGAGCGCCGCCGCGACGGCGCGGACGCAGAGCCCCAGCGCGCCCAGGTGCACGGGGATGTGCGGCGCGTTCACCACCAGCTCGCCCTGGGCGTCGAGCAGCGCGCAGGAGAAGTCCAGCCGCTCCTTCACGTTGGTGGAGAGCGCGGTGCGGCGCAGCATCTCGCCCATCTCCCCCACTAGCGCGCGGTAGCGGTTGACGAACAGCTCCAGCCGCACCGCCTCGGGCGTCTCGTCCTCCGCCCCCGCGGCGCCGTCCGCCTCCGCGGCCGTGAGGACCAGCGCGCCGGCGCCGTCGGTCTCGGCGGTCCATCCCTCGGCCACCAGCGTGGCGGCGTGGCTCTCCGTCACCACCGCCGGGCCGGCGAAGGATGCGCCCGGCGCCAGGTTCGCGCGCTCGTAGCAGGGCACCTTCCTCCATCCCCCGGAGAGCCACACCCGGCGCGTGCCGCTGGTGGCCGCGGGGAAGCGCTCCGGCGTCTCCTCCACCTCGGGCTCGTCCGGCGCGGTGGACGCGATGGCGCGGATCGACTCCAGCTCCACCGCGCGCGCATCGGGATGGTGGCCGTAGACGGCGGCGTAGCGCTCGTGGAAGGCCGCCTCCAGCGAGGTCCCGGGCGCCCATTCGACCGCGAGCGACGACTCCTGCCCGGCATAGCGCACGTTGGCGATGCGCCGCCGCACCGCCACGGTGGACGCGTCCACCCCTTCGCGCGCGACCTCCCGCACCGCCTCGTCCGCCAGCTCGGCGAAGAGCGCGCCGACGTCCCCCGCGTCAGCCAGCGGGCGGAGCACCTGGCGTTCGGCGATGCGCTCCAGCGGGGCGGCGCCGATCCCCAGCGCGCTCAGCAGCCCGGCGTCGGGGGGGATGAGCACGGTGCGCACCCCCAGCCGCGACGCGACCGCGCAGGCGTGCTGCCCCCCCGCGCCGCCGAACGCCACCAGCGCGTACTCGGCCGGGTCGTAGCCGCGGCGCAGCGAGATGGTGCGGATGGCGTCGGCCATGCGCTCGTCGGCGATGTCGAGGAGGCCGGCCAGCAGCGCCTCGCGGGTGGTCTCCTCGCCCGTGCGCGCCTGCACCTCGCGCAGCAGCGCGTCGGCCGCGTCGGCGGCGGGGGCGGCGTGGACGGGGATGGCGAAGCGGTGGGGGGAGATGCGGCCCAGCAGCAGGTTGCAGTCGGTGATGGTGAGCGGCCCGGCCGCGCCGTAGCACGCCGGCCCCGGCGCGGCACCGGCGCTCTCGGGGCCGACCCGCAGCCCCTCGGCGTCCAGCGTGCAGATGGAGCCGCCGCCCGCCGCCACCGTCTCGATCGCCAGCGCCGGCGAGAAGATGCGGCCGCCGCCCACCTCGTGCTCCCAGACGTACTCGAAGGCGCCGTCGTAGCGGGCCACGTCGGTGCTGGTGCCGCCCATGTCGAAGGCGATCACCCGCTCGCACCCCGAACGCCGCCCCGCGTACGCCGCCCCGGCGACGCCGCCCGCAGGCCCGGAGAGGAGGGAGTCCTTGGCGCGGTAGTCGTCGGGCCGCACCAGCCCGCCCGCGCTGGTGGTCACGTGCAGCGAGCCGCCGGGGAGGGAGGAGGCGACGCGCTCCAGGTACGCGCCGATCACCGGCGAGAGGTAGGCGTCGACCACCGCGGTCTCGGCGCGCGGGAGGAGCTTGATGAGCGGCGCGAGCCCGGAGGAGAGGGAGACGTGCCGGAAGCCGGCGCCGCGCAGCACTTCGGCCAGCGCGAGCTCGTGGGCGGGGTTGCGGTAGGCGTGCATCAGCGCGACGGCCGCCGCCTCGATCCCAGGCGCGGCCAGCGCCGCGGCCGTCTCCGCCAGCGCGCCGGCGTCCAGCGGGGCGAGCACGGAGCCGTCGGCGGCGAGGCGCTCGTCGACCTCCACCACCGCCTCGTACAGCGGCTCGCGGGTGGTGACGCGCAGCGCGAACAGATCGGGGCGCTGCTGCGTGCCGATGCGCAGCAGGTCGCCGAAGCCGCGGGTGATGAACAGCGCCACGCGCGCGCCGCGGCGCTCCAGGAGCGCGTTGGTGCCGCGGGTGGTCGCCAGGCGCATGGCGAGCGGAGGGAGGCGCCCGCCGAGCGGCGTCGCCGTCACCAGCCGCGCCGCGAGCACCGGCGCCTCCTCGGGGGAGACGAATTCGAGCGTCGTCCCCGCGGGCGGATGCTCGTGCAGCGGCCGGTCGAGATAGACGGTGCCGCTCTTCAGGTCGTAGGTGGTGACGCGCGTGGGGGGATGGGGAAGGCCCAGCAGCCGCACCCGAAACCCATCGACCATCCCCTGCGGCGCACCCCAGTCCTCCTCGATGCGCAGCGCGTCCGGCGCCAGCGCGCGGCTCACGGTGGCGCGAAGCGCGCTGCTGCTGAGCATCTTGGCGCGATGGAGCCGGCCGCCGGGGTCGCGGGCCAGGCAGTCGGTGAAGGTGCCGCCGGTGTCGATCCAGATCTGCCAGGGAGCCGGTCCGGTTGCGTCCACGCGTCAGGCCTCCGGATGGGTGCAGGTCGCCGTCGCCGCCGCCCCTCGCTGCTGCGGCGCGGGCGCGCCTCTCCGCCGCGGGTGGTTCGGGACCGCGGAGGAGTTCGTCCGGCCGCCGAAAAGGGGGGAGGATGGGGGTCAATGGTACGCCCTCGCGGCCGGCCGCGCCAGAACCGATGCACCGTTTTGTGGCATGACGCGCCACGGCCCCGCTCGCGGACGCGCGGCGGGGCCGGGGTTGTGACGGCGGAGGAGCCGGTCAGTTGTCGGCGACGGGGGTCGTGCGGGCCGTGCCGGTGTCGATCTTCTGCGTGTCGACGGACACGCCGGAGTCGCGGAGCGCCTGCTGCACCTCGCGCGACGAGTCCCGGCGCGCCTCGGCGGAAGGCTGCCCATCCTTGCCCGCGCCGCCGACCTGGCCGCGGTCGCACCCCGCCACCAGCGCCGCCGCCAGCACCGCGGCGCCGGCCCGCATCCACATCCTCATCGTGCTCCTTCGTCTCGGTCGGTATCTGGGGACGGGCGGCTCATGGGCGGCGCGTGGTGTCGGTGCGCGCGCGTCCACGGTCGCTGCCGTCGAGGTCGGGGAGCTTGATGTCGGGCGCCTTCACCTCGGGCACTTTCACGTCGGGCAGCTTGATGTCGGGCGCCTTGATCTCGGGGACCTTCACGTCGGGCATCCTGAGCGAGTCGGTGGTCACCTCCACGTCGGGCATCTTCCCGGGCTGCACGTCGACCCTGGGAAGCTCGCCGCTGTCCTTCACCTTCACCTTGCACCCTGCCAGGGAGATCGCCGCCACGGCCGCCGCCACCGCTGCTCTTCGCATCTCTCCGTCTCCGGCTCGAGTTCCGCGCGCGGGCCGAGCCTCGCAACGGGCATGCCGGGCCGGCCACCGTGCGCGTCCGCGGCTTCCCCTCCCCGGAAGGCGGACGGTACTGCATGTCCGGCTTCCGACCCTCCCACGAGGGGAGGGTGAATCGCTTCGCTTGGAACTGCGCGTCACACGGAGTGCTGTTGCCGTACCTACGACCTACTCGTGGCGGATGGCGTCGACGGGGGAGAGGCGCGAGGCGCGGATGGCGGGGTAGGTGCCGAACGACAGGCCCACGACCACGGCCGAGGCGGCGGCGACCAGCAGGGTGGAGAGCGAGAGCCCGGCGTGGATCGGCGCGTAGAGCGAGGCGCGCATCGCCGCGGTGATGCCGAATGCCGCCGCGACGCCGAGCACCAGGCCGATCAGGCTTCCCGATCCGGTGATCGCGACCGACTCGGAGAGGAACTGCAGCACGATGTCGCGCCGGCGCGCGCCCACCGCCTTGCGGATGCCGATCTCGCGCGTGCGCTCCGTCACCGAGGCCAGGAGCACGTTCATGATCCCGATCCCGCCCACCAGCAGCGAGATGGCGGTCATGGCGCCCATGAAGAGCTTGAAGAGGAGGAAGCCCTGCTTCATCTGCTCCGACCGGGCGCGGTCGGTGCCGATCTCGAAGTGCTTCTCCCAGCGGCCGTAGCGCCCGCCCAGCCACGTGCCCGCCGCGGTGCGCACCGCATCCACCTCCTCCACCTTCTTCGCCTTCAGCACCAGCGTACGCGGGCGCGCGGCCTCGCCCGGGGACATCACCGCCGCGCCCAGGCCGAGCGGCACGTAGACGGTCAGCACGTTCGCCTCTCGCTCCTCGGGGGCGCCGATGCCGACCACACGCATCGCCGTGCCGCACAGGCGCAGCGTCGCGCCGAGGAGCGCGCCCGGCTCGCCGGTGCGCGAGAGCGCCTTCGCCGCCGCGTGCGACACGACGATCACGGGGATGTCGTCGCGCACCTCGGCGGGGGTGAAGAAGCGGCCCCAGCGGATGTCGGCGCCGGCCATCGCGGCAACGGAAGCGCTGGCGGCGCTCACGCGGGCTGCCCGCTCCCTGCCGCCCGCCGGCGGCGCGATCAGCGTGGTGCCGCTGTACGTCAGCCCCACTGCCTCCACGCCGGCCACGCGGCGCTCCGCGTCGGCCACGTCGTCCTTGCCGAAGAGCGTCCACTGGTCGCGCGCCACCAGGATCCCGTCGACCGTGTCCGCCGTGACGGGGGAGATGAAGACGTTCTGCACGCTGGTGGTGCGCGCGACCTGCCTGCGCGCGTACGCCTCCATCCCGTCGCCGAGCGAGAGCACCGCCACCAGCGACGCCACGCCGATGATCACCCCGAGCGTCGCCAGCAGCGTCCGCATCGGGTTCACGCGCAGCGCGGCCACGCCCACGCGTACGGAAGCGAGCGCGCTCGCGCGCGGGCGGCTTGGCGAGGTCTCGTTCTTCAACGGGGGATCTGTGATAGAATGCGGATCATCATCGATGTCATCACCGACGTCCGCAGGGCCGAGGGATCTAACCCGGGACGCGCGTGGCCTGGGCGCGGCAGCGTCGCCGATGTCGACGTCGCGTCCGTCGAAGCATGTCCCGTCCGAAGTTGTCGTGCGGCTTCCGCGGCGGGCCTCGCGAGTGCGCGGTTAGATCCTTCGGCCCTGCGAGCCGTGGGTGCAGAATCGGGCTAACGCTAAGCCGGGCCTCAGGATGACACCGTTGGGGCCGAGAGTTGCCGGAAGACTCCGAGGTCG
>DASYJZ010000092.1:0-3543 GCA_035995965.1 Longimicrobium sp.
AGCAACCTCCATCCTCCATCACTCCTTTCCGGGCGTGTCCAACCGCTCGCCCGCGATCACACTACGGCATCAGCCATGCCGAAGTTGCGAAGCGGAAAACCCCTTGCGGCGGTTGGAGTTGCGGCATCGTCCCGACCCTCGGCGCCCCCGGCGGGTGACCTCCTGGGGCGACACTTCCCCGCCCCCCGAGGCTACCGCGCCCCAATCCACAGCGTTCCTCACCAAGGATGGAGGGACAGGGAAGATGCGTTTCCCCCCGCGTCCT
Source organism: Longimicrobium sp. (assembly GCA_035995965.1). GTDB lineage: Bacteria > Gemmatimonadota > Gemmatimonadetes > Longimicrobiales > Longimicrobiaceae > Longimicrobium. The sequence goes on from DASYJZ010000092.1 coordinate 266, forward strand.
CCGTGACCCCGTGAAGGATGCCGTTCAGTCCACGTAGGTCTCGAAGAAGCCTGGGAGCCTCCCGATCACCTTCCCGTCCTCCTCCACGGTGGCGACGCCGCGCATCTGGATGAACCAGCGGCGGCGGGCGCGGTGCTGGTCGGTGGTGTGCGCCGCCTCGACGTCCACCGACACGCGGAACCCGCGGCGGCGGTCCTCGAAGCGGAAGCGGCGGGGAACGCGGATGGAGCCGCCCGGCACCGCCTGCGGCCGCATCTCCACGAAGTCGATCGGTCCCGGCCGGTAGACGCCGCGCACGCCCCGTCCGTCGACCACGTACGCGAACGTCCCCTCCACCCGAGCCGAGTCGCCGCGCACGGCACCGTAGAGGAGCGACACGGCGCTGTCCGACGCGCTGCCCCACTCCCAGCTCACGTCGCGCCAGACGCCCCAGTTGTGGTCGTGGTAGGCCTGCGCGCCCCGCACCGCCTCGCAGCGCGGCAGGCAGACGGTGCCCTCGGCGCGGGCATGGAGCGCGGGGGCCACGTAGCCGCTGATCAGCGTGGACCCGCCCACGTCGGTCGGCGGGAAGTAGCGGCGCGGGAAGGGGATGATGCGCAGCTCGACGCGCGCCCCGCCCGCGGTCGCCGCCACGTCGTAGCCTCCGTCACGCTCGCGCACCGAGCCGATGCCGCCGAGCGTGAGGTCCGGCGACAGCGTGTCGATCCGCACACGCTCCCCCGGCACGTCGCCGGTGAGCGAGCGGTGGGCGCCGCCCGGCTCGCGCACCGTGAGCAGCACGCGCCCGCCCCAGCGGCCCGGCACGCCCACCTCCCCGCCGACGGAGAGCGTCAGGTAGATCCACCGCCCGTCGCCCAGCACCACGTTGAAGTAGTGCCACTCCGCCCAGGTGGAGTCGACCGCGGCGCCGCGCGGGAGGTGGAAGCGGTCGATCTCGCGCAGCAGCTCGCTCTGCGTCGGCGCCGTCCAGCGGCGGTCGGCATCCGAGTCGTCCCAGCGCCCGGCGAGCAGCCCCGCGCCCGCACCGGCGGCCCGGGCGCGCGAGGGGATCTCGCCGCCGGCGATGGCCTTGATGCGCCGGCCGCGCGCGAACACCTCCACCTGCGCGCCGTCCACGATCGGACTGGCGAAGGCGATGCCGTGCTCCTCCCGTGCGCGCGGCGACTCCAGCAGGTTGCGGTGGATGAAGCGCGCGTGGTCGATCCCCAGGAAGAGAGAGCCCGTGCCGCCGGACCGGAGCATCTCCGTGCTGACGCCGGCGGGGACCACCGTCAGGTCGCCGCCGCCCACGAGCTGCTTGTCGCGCGCCTGGCGCAGCATGGCCTCGCCGACGGCGAGCAGCACCACCATCACCGCCACCCCGAGCGCGTAGCCGGCCAGCAGGAACGCCGCGCGGCCGGGGCGGTTGCGGATCTCGGCGGCGGCCAGGCGCAGGATCATCGCGCCGCGCCTACGATCAGCCCGTCCGCCATCTCCACCACGCGGCGCGCGCTCCCGGCTACCTGCGCGTCGTGCGTGACGATCACCATCGTCGTCCCGTCGCCGTTCAGCCGCTCGAAGAGGGTGATGATCTCCGCGCCGGTGCGGCGATCCAGCTCACCGGTCGGCTCGTCGGCGAAGAGCACCTCCGGCCGGTTCGCCAGCGCCCGCGCGATGGCGACGCGCTGCTGCTCGCCGCCGGAGAGGTGCGGCGGGCGATGCCCCGCGCGGTGGCCGAGCCCCACGTAGTCCAGCAGCTCGCGGGCACGGCGGCGGCGCTCGTCCTTCGCCATCCCCGCCTCGGCCATCGGCAGCTCCACGTTCTCGGCCGCGGTGAGCACGGCCAGCAGGTGGAAGCGCTGGAAGATGAACCCCAGCCGCCGCAGCCGCAGCGCCGACCGCGCGCCCTCGCCGAGCGCGTAGAGGTCCGTCCCGAGCAGCGACACGCGCCCGGAGGTCGGGGCGTCGATCCCCGCCAGCACGTTCAGCAGCGAGCTCTTCCCGCACCCCGACGGCCCCACGATCGCCACCATCTCGCCGCGCGCCACGGCCAGCTCGACCCCGCGCAGCGCGTGCACGGCGTCGCCCTGGTAGGGATACTCCTTGGTGATCCCCCGCGCCTCGATCACGCTCACGGTCTCAGACGGCATCGGATCGGTGCGATGGATTCAGGTGCGCGCCGCGGTCCTCGGCGAGCTCGGCCGCTCTCGACGATGGCTTGGCAGGTGGGCGAACAGCGCGCAGCGCCAGGGTGAAGGGCATCACTCCGCCTCCTCGCGCAACGCCTGCGCCAGCGGCGCGCGGACGGCGCCGAGGCCGGGGATGCACCCCGCCAGCGCACCGATCGCGATCACCAGCCCCATCGCCAGCGCGACACGCTTCGGCTCCCAGGCGAAGAAGCTGATCCGCGCCGGGATCCCCGGGAAGGCGAGGAGGATGCGGTCCAGCCGGCCGGCCATCCACAGCCCCAGCGGGAGCCCGGCCACGCACCCGAGCCCCGCCAGCGCCAACCCCTCCACCACCACCGCCAGCAGCACGCGCCGCCCGCTCACCCCGATCGCCCGCAGCGTCGCGATCTCGCCGAAGCGCTCGCGCACGCCGATGGTGATGATGGTCGACACCAGCAGCGCCGTGACCACCATCGCCACGCTCCCCAGGATGGTGGCGAGCTGCTTGAAGTAGAGCAGCCGCTTGTCCATCTCCCCCATCAGCTCGCGGGTGGAGTACGCGGAGACCTCCGGCACCGCCGCGGCGATGCGGCGGACGACCGCCTCGTCGTCCACCCCCGCCTCCGTCGCCACGCCGAAGAGCGACACGCTCCCCGCGCGGCCGGTGGCGGCCTGCGCGTCGGCCAGCGTCATCGCCAGCGAGTGCTCGCCCGCGTAGTCGTAGAGGAAGTCGCCCACCCCGCTCACCCGGAAGCGCCGCGTGGCCCGCGCGCGGCCCAGCGTCACGTCCAGCTCCCCCGCGATCGCCACCTCGTCGCCCGGCCCCAGCCCCAGGTCGCGCGCCAGGGGGACGGAGACAACCAGCTCCCCCGGCCCCGGCTGGCGCCCGCTGGTCAACTGGTAGAGGAACTCCGAGGCGGGGTCGATCCCCACGGCGAACATCGGCGCCCCCGTGCTGTCGCCGCGGACGATGCGGAGCTGCGCGCCGAGCACCGGCGCGACCGCGCGCACCCCGCGCACCGCCGCGATCCGCCGCGCCACCCCGGCGCCGTCGTCGATGGCGGCCTCGCTGTCGAAGGGGAGGATGCCCTTCGGCGTCACCCTCAGCGAGTAGCCGCTCGCCCCCAGCAG